>JAJFGM010000003.1 GCA_021776145.1 Kiloniellaceae bacterium
CCGGTCCGCCAAGGCCGCAAAGTTTAGCGCCGCCGCGCGACGACAAATTCGGCCACGTCCCTTAGAAGGTCCGCCTTTTGTCCGAAAAGATCAAGTCGCGCGCGCGCCCGCTCAACCAACCGCTGCGCCTCGGTTTGCGCCCCCTCAACTCCGAGATGGCCGATAAAAGTCGCCTTTTCCATAGCGGCATCCTGGCCTGTCGGCTTGCCCACCTCTTGCGGTGACGACAGGACATCGAGAAGGTCGTCGGCAATCTGAAAAGCCAGTCCCAAATCCGCGGCAAAAGCCAGGAGGGCAACACGGGCGGCAGGGTCGGCGCCGCCAAGAACGGCGCCGGCCTCACAGGAGAAGGCGATCAGCGCCCCGGTCTTCAGACTTTGTAACTGGCGAATGCCTTCGAGATCCAAGCCCCCGCGCTGCGGCGAAAGGTCGATCATCTGGCCGCCGACCATGCCGGCAGCGCCGGCCGCCGCCGCCAAGCCGGCAACCAGTTCGCTCCTCACCTCGGCCACGGCGTGGCATTGCGGGCTGGCCAGAATTGCAAAGGCCTCGGTCAGCAGGCCGTCACCGGCGAGAATTGCCGTCGCTTCGTCAAAAGCCTTGTGGACAGTCGGCCGACCGCGGCGCAGGTCGCTGTCGTCCATGGCCGGCAGGTCGTCGTGCACCAGACTGTAGCAATGCACCATTTCGACCGCAGCGGCGGTCTGCAGGGCAGCGGCACCGGCTACGCCGAACAGGCCGGCGCACTGCATGACAAGAAATGGCCGCAGGCGTTTACCGTCGGACAGGGCGGCATAACGCATGGCCTCAACGACGCGAGCGCGCGGCCCCCCGGTCTCGGCGAGCAGGCTGTCCAAGGCCGCGTCGACATCCGTCGCGCAGTCCTTGAGCGCGTCATTCAGCCGTCTCAAGCCCAGGCCTCGATTGAAATGCCCTTAATCGACATCGAGCGGCGCCATCTTGGCGGCGCCGTCCTCGCCCATTGTAATGCGCTCGATCTTCTCCTGGGCTTCGCGCAGTTTGGCGTCGCAGTGGCGCTTGAGCGCGGCGCCGCGCGCGTAGGCCGCGATGGCGTAGTCGAGCTTGCCCAGACCCGATTCCAGGCGCGCGACGATGCCTTTCAATTCCTCAAGGGCCGCCTCGAAGGACATCTGCGCGATTTCTTGAGCGCTGTCGGTTTCGGCCATGGTCACTCTCCTAAACTGAATTTATCGTCCCAAGACTGATCGTCCCGGCAGATCATTTCGTGTGCACGGCACGCTCTATGCCGCCATAAGCGCCCGCACATGGGCGGCGACGCTGCGCCCCAGGGCATCGAGGTCGTAACCGCCCTCGAGGGTCGAGACAAGCCGCCCGTCGCAGACATCGCCGGCGACGGCCAGGAGCTCGGCCGTCACCCAGGCATAATCGTCATCGTGGAAGTTGAGGCCGGCCAGCGGATCGTCAGCATGCGCGTCGAAGCCGGCCGATACCAGAATCAGATCCGGCAGGAAGCGGCGCAGGGCCGGAATTACGGTTTCGCTCATGGCCGCGCGGAAATGCTCGGAGCCGGCCCCCGAAGGCAACGGCGCGTTGACGATATTGCCGGCAATGCCGCGTTCCGCCGCGGCGCCGGTTCCGGGATAGAGCGGCATCTGATGCGTCGAACCGAAAAATAGCTTGGCATCGTTCCAGAACATGGCCTGGGTACCGTTGCCGTGGTGAACGTCGAAATCGACCACAGCCACCCGTTGCAATCCATGCACCTCGCGCGCCTGCAAGGCAGCAACGGCGACGTTGTTGAACATGCAAAAGCCCATGGCGACGCTGGGTTCGGCGTGGTGCCCGGGCGGGCGCACGGCGCAAAAGGCATTGTCGGCCTCGCCGGCGACGACGGCATCGACAGCCGCCGCGGCGGCACCGGCGGCGCGCAATGCCGCCTCGCCCGACCCCGGAGACAGGATGGTATCGCCGTCAAGCCCGACGTACCCGCTGTCGGGCACCGCCGACAGAACGTGGTCGACATAGTCGCCCGGATGCACTTGGCAAAGTTGTTCGCGGGTCGCCCGCGGCGCCTCTCGACGCAGAAGTGCGCCGAAATCCGGCCCGGACAGCGCCGCCAGGGCGGCGCGCACACGGTCCGGGCGCTCGGGATGCATGCGGCCAGGATCGTGATCGGCACAGGCGGGATGGCTGAATAGCAGTGTCGTCATGGTCGTGTCGGTCTCTCTTTTCCGGGCGCTACAACCCATAGCATTTGCCCGGGCCCCTTGCTCGGGCAGGTCGTCGCGAGAAATTGAATGCCATCAGAATACGCCACGAACAACCGCAAAGCCTTGTATATTGAGCGATAGACCCGCCGGGCCCGGCGCCGCCGCCCCTAAAGGGTGCCCCCTTGATGTTGACTCGCATCGCGGCGAAGGTCAGTTTCTGCTTGAATTCATTGAATTTCATGGCCTTTAGGCACATTTACGGCGAACTTAGGGTGATTTCGGGCGCAGGCTGAACCCGGCACGAGATCTGAATACCGAGGAGAGCGACCCTGTTGCAACGACGACACATTGTTCCCTTGATGCTTGCGCTCGCGGCCGGTGCCACGGCTTGCCTGTTTGTGACCACATCTCGGGCGCAGCAGGCCTCTCTGGTCCGTGTCGACCGGGTGATCAGCGAGCCGCTGTCGCAAACGGTTCCGGTAATCGGCCGGCTGGTGGCGCGCCAGGCCGGTGTGGTGGCCGCACGCATCAATGGCCCCGTCGAGGACTTCATGGTCGATGTCGGCGACCGCGTACAGCACGATCAGGTAATCGCCCTGTTGAACACCGACAGCCTGGAAGCGCGACGCGACCTTGCCGCCGGACAACTGGCAGAAAAACAGGCCGAGCTTTCAACCATCCGGGCGGAAGCGAAGCTGGCGGGCCAGGAGTTGACAAGACTGGAGGCCTTGAAGGCCTCGGCCGCCTTCTCGCAGGCGCGCTTTGACGACGTTCAACAGAATGTCGCCATTGCCGCGGCGAAGGTTCGGCAGGCGCAGTCCGCGGTTACCAGCGCCGAAGCGGAGCTGCGACTTTACGAGATCAATGTCTTCGATGCCGCGGTGCGCGCACCCTATGACGGCGTCGTGACACAGCGCATGACCGAGACCGGTGCCTATGTAAGAATTGGCGATCCGGTAATTTACATGATTGCCGATGGCTCGCTGGAAATCGAAGCCGATGTTCCGTTCGAGCGCCTCTCCGGCCTGCGCCCGGGACTCAAGGTTTGGGCCGCGCTCGACGACGGCACCCGCCATCAGGCGACGGTACGCGCCGTGGTGCCGTCGGAGAATCCTCTGACCCGGACGCGCGCGGTTCGCCTCGCGCCGCTTTTCGGGGTCACACACAAACCCTTGGCGAATGCGCAGTCGGTGACCGTGGAAGTTCCCGTCAGCGCGCCACGACAGGTGCTGACCGTGCACAAGGACGCCGTCATCAAGCGGCAGAATCAGTCCATCGTCTATGTCGTCGTCGAAGACACGGCCGAGCTGCGGCCGGTCGAGCTTGGCCAGGCCCTGGGCGCCCGCCTCGAGGTCAAGAGCGGGCTGGTTGAAGGCGAGATGGTCGTTATCCGCGGCAACGAGCGCCTGCAGCCGAATACAAAGGTGCGCATCGGCGGGGATTCTTCTTGAACCTGACCGGCCTTTCCATCAACCGGCCGATCGCCGTGATCGCGGCGGTCCTGATGGTCGTCATGTTCGGAGCCGTGGCGCTGCAGAGCATCCCCATTCAGCTCGCTCCCGACGTCAACAAGCCGATCATCACCATCACCACGAATTGGCCGGGCGCGGCGCCGGCCGAAAGTGAACGCGAGATCACCAACCGTCAGGAAGAAGTTCTGGCGGGGATCGAGGGCCTGGCGAACATCACCAGCCGGTCGGAGCAAGGTCGATCGAGCATTACGCTGGAATTCAATGTCGGAACCGACATGAACCGTGCCCTGCTCCTCGTCTCCAATCGCCTGGACCGGGTCTCCGACTACCCGTTGGAGGCATCCGAGCCGACCCTCGAGACCGCTGGCAGCGACGACAGTCCCATCGCCTGGTTCATCGTCACCCGCGTACAGGGCAACGAGCGGCCGATGCACGAGTTCGGCGACTTCGTCGAAGACGTGATCAAGGACCGCATCGAACGTGTTCCCGGTGTCGGCAGCGTCGTCTTCTACGGCGGCAGCGAGCGGGAAATCCAGGTTACGGTGAAGCCGCAGCTATTGGCCCGCTATCACCTGACCGTCACCGAGGTGGTCGGAGCCTTGCGGCGCGGCAGCGCGTCGGTCAGCGCCGGCGATGTCAAGGAAGGCAAACGCCGTTACGTCGTACGCACGGAAGGCGAGCTAAATTCGGTCGAGGCGATCGAGGCCGTGGTCCTGCGATCGATCGAAGACGCCGTGACCGGACGCCTGGCGCGGGTCACGGTCGCGGATGTCGCCGATGTCTCCTTTGCCTACAAGACGCCGGTCAGCAGCATCCGCCTGCTTGGCGAACCCGCCCTTGCCTTCAACGCTCGTCGCCAGACCGGTGCCAACGTCATCGAGACCATGCGCGGCATCAAGGCCGCCATCGCCGAACTCAACGGCTTCGCCGTCCCCAATGCCGGTCTCAAGATGAGCCAGGTTTACGATGAGACGGTCTATATCAATTCCTCCATCGACCTGGTGCGGCAAAATATCTGGGTCGGCGGCAGCCTGGCGGCGATCATCCTTTTGCTCTTTCTGCGCTCCCTGCGCGCCACGCTGGTGATCTCGCTGGCCATCCCGGTCTCGGTCATCGGTTCCTTCGTCGCCATGGCGGCGCTCGGTCGCTCCATCAATGTCATTTCGCTGGCCGGGCTGGCCTTTGCTGTCGGTATGGTGGTCGACGCCGCGATCGTCGTGTTGGAGAATATCTACCGTTTGCGCGAACAGGGATTGTCGCGTTTCGAAGCCGCCTACCAAGGGACCATGCAAGTCTGGGGGGCGGTTCTGGTCTCGGCGCTGACCACCGTGATGGTCTTCATCCCCATCCTCATCATGCAGCTTGAGGTCGGTCAGCTTTTCCGCGACATCGCCGTTGCCATCTCGGTTTCGGTGCTCTTGTCCCTGCTGGTGTCGATCACGGTCTTGCCCGCGTTGGCCAGCAAGCTGTTGTCGCCCGGTGGTGGCGGCGAAGTGCGGCGCCTTTCCATTCCGGTCATCGATCATCTGGCGGGGTGGTTCATGCGCGGCACTCTCGCTTTCGTGCGTGCCGTCGTGCATAGCCGGCTGCTCGCCATCGCCGTCGGCCTGAGCGTCACCGCATTGGCATCCTACGGCACCTGGAACTTTCTGCCGAAGCTTGAATCTCTGCCAGAGGGCAATCGAAACTTGATGTTCGGGCTGATCATCCCGCCGCCCGGATACAACCTCCAGACAACGACCGAAATTGCCGAACGCATCGAAAGCCACACCAAACCCTATTGGGCCAGTGTCGCCGGTGCCGAAGACGTGCCCGGACAACCACCCAAGATCGACCGTTTCTTTTTCGTCGCCTTCCGCGCCAGTACCTTTATCGGCGCCGCCGCCGTCGAACCAAGTCGCGTCGGCGAGTTGAAGCAGCTCTTGGAAGTGCCGGTGTTTGAAGAGCCCGGGACCTTTGGTCTGATCAACCAGTTGTCGCTTTTCGGCCGCGGCTTCGGTGGCGGCCGCAAGATCGAGTTGGATATTTCCGGCCCCGAACTCGACGATATAGTGCAGGTCGCGGTGCGCGC
The DNA here is from genome assembly GCA_021776145.1 of Kiloniellaceae bacterium. Taxonomy (GTDB): domain Bacteria; phylum Pseudomonadota; class Alphaproteobacteria; order Kiloniellales; family Kiloniellaceae; genus JAJFGM01. The sequence continues at coordinate 5,736 of JAJFGM010000003.1, forward strand.
GACAGGCAAGGTCTTGAGCGTGCTGCCACGCGCGCAGACCAACCAGTTCCGCCCCAACCCCGGGCTGGAATTGGGCGCGCCCGAAATCCGCGTCATACCCAACCGCCTGCGCCTCGCCGACAATGGAGTCAGCGTTCTCGATCTGGCGCAGACCGTCGACGTCTTCAATGACGGGATGCGCGTCGACGAAGTCACCGTTGGCAACGACCGCCTCGACCTGGTGCTCAAGGGCCCGCAGGACAATATTGCCGAAACCCAAGGCATCGATTCCCTGCCTGTGGTGACATCACAGGGCGAGATCCTGCCCGCCTCTTCGCTCGCCGATATCATCCTGACCGCCGGCCCGACGGAAATCCGCCACCGCGAACGCTTTCGCACGATCACTCTGGAGATCGTGCCCAACACCACATTGGCGTTGGAGGAAGCCATCGATCTGGTACGCAGTGAAGTCATCGCGAAATTGCAGGAAGAGGGCTTGCCGCCGGGGACGCGGCTGTCCCTTTCCGGTACCGCCGACAAGCTGACCCAAACCTGGGAGGCGATGATTTTCGACCTGCTGCTCGCCATTGCCATTGTCTATCTGGTCATGGCAGTGCTGTTCGAGAGCTTCATTTACCCGATGATCATTCTGTTGTCGGTGCCGCTGGCCGCGGCCGGAGGTGTCGCCGGACTCGTCGCGTTGAATCTCTATACGCCGCAGGCGCTCGACATGCTGACTCTATTGGGTTTCGTGATTCTGGTCGGCATCGTCGTCAACAACGCCATCCTGCTGGTTCATCAAACCCTGCACCACTTGCGCAGCGACGGCATGAGCGCCACCGATGCCATCATCGAGGCGACCCGAAACCGCATTCGCCCGATCTTCATGTCGACCCTGACGTCGGTCTTCGGCATGTTGCCGCTTGTCGTTTTTCCGGGCGCCGGCTCGGAACTCTACCGCGGACTCGGATCCGTGGTCGTGGGCGGCTTGATGTTGTCGGCGCTCCTCACCCTGCTGGTGGTCCCGCCAATGTTGACCATGTTGGTCGGAATCCTCGAGCGGCCGAAAGCAGCGAGGCCGGGGCCAGAAATCGAACGAAATTCTCCGCCTAGCGTCGAACCGGTTGCCGAATCGCGGCGCGAATCGGGCGCCCTATCCAATCCAACGGCGGGCGAATAGCCGAACCCGCCGCCACCAGCGGTGGCGCGGCGCGTTTTTTTTTCGATGCGTTCTATCAAAGAATTCTTTGCCAAGAAGGGTGCCATGAGGGATGCCTCGCGCCATCTCTGATAGGGGCTTCAGCGCCTTCCATTCAAGGCGGGTGACAGAACCAAGGTCCAACCATACAATTTAAAATTGAAAATACCCTCGCATCCAAGTTAGCCCGCCTTGCGGATGCGAAACACGAAAAGCGCTTCTTCTTCGCGGCATTCCAGCAATTCATCGCCTGTTGTCTCGCAAAACGAGGCAAAATCCTGCACCGAGCTGGGGTCCGTCGCCTCGACGACAAGCAGATCTCCGGCCGCCATCGATTTCATCGCCTTGCGCGCGCGCAAGACCGGCAAGGGACAGCGCAAGCCCTTGGTATCAAGCATCACCTCTCCCATTTGTCCTCTCCCTTTAGTAATAGACCGTTTGATCGCGTTTTGTTAATATGCTGTAAATTCCTACAGCAAATGATCTACCGCTGTGTTAGTATTTCTGTCACTTCAGTTGGTGCTTATCCTTATGGCTCACAGACAACTGCTCTCCGTCGCACCTCACGTCAGCCGATTGCTCAAAGCCATCGGCAACGAACGCCGATTGCGAGTCCTTTGCCACCTGTCACAGGGTGAACGGTCGGTCAATGCACTCTGCGACTTGATCGGTTTGAGCCAATCGGCGCTGTCACAGCATCTCGCGAAATTGCGCAAGGACCAACTGGTCAAGACGCGCCGGGAAGCGCAAACGATTTACTATTCGCTTGCCACGCCCGAGGTTCGCAAAATTCTCGAGTTCCTCTCGGAACTCTACGGCACCGAAAGCGGGTCCGACGATCTCGCACACCCTGAAGAAGACGCTCAAAGGGCTCCTTTACGGCGCGCCGTGCAGTAGAGCAAGAGGCCAGCCCATCCGATCAGCAGGCACAGGCCGCCGATCGGCACGAGTATGGATGGTGCTGAGCTTGCACTCAGTGCCATGACGTAAAGCGTGCCGGAAAACAAAACCGACCCGACCAGAAAACCCCAGCCCGCGACGCGCAAGCCGATCTGAGGAGACGCCTCGTGACGCCCAAGGCAGGCCACCGCGAGCAGCGCCAGGGCGTGTGCCATTCCATAACGACTGCCAGTGTCGATCCAGCTCAAAGCGTCCGGTGGCAGGCGCGACTGCAAGCCATGTGCGGCCATGGCGCCCATAGCGACGGCCAGCAAGCCATTTATCGCGCCGGCCGCAATCCACAGTTTCAAGGGTGTCTGAATCATTGAGGCCATCCCACTGTGCCGCGTCACTCCGTCCTGTCGAGTATCCGTCGTCGCCGGCACACCGCGCACGGCCTCAGACGGAGTTGACGGGTATCTTCAGGAAGACCGTTCCGCTGGCCGACTTCGGCGGCAGTGCGCCGGCACGAATGTTCACTTGGATAGACGGCAACAACAGCGCCGGCGCGCTCAGCTCCTTGTCTCTCGCTTGGCGCAAGGCAACGAACTCTTCTTCTTCGATGCCGTCGCGCACGTGCTTGTTTTCGGCGCGTTCCGCCGCAACCGTGGTTTCCCAGGCAATGCGGCGACCGCCAGGCCCATAGTCGTGGGCAACAAAAACCCGGGTGTCTTCCGGCAAGGCGAGAATGCGCCGAATGGAGCGATAGAGCGCACGCGCGTCTCCGCCCGGAAAGTCGGTTCTGGCGCTGCCGAAGTCCGGCATGAACAGAGTATCGCCGACAAACGCGGCATCGCCGATGACATAAGTGACACAGGCCGGAGTGTGACCCGGGGTGTGCATGACCTTGGCCTTGAGGTTACCCAGGGAGAAGCCGTCGCCGTCAGCGAAGAGCTGGTCGAACTGGTGCCCGTCCGGGCGAAAGTCGGAACCGAGGTCAAAAACATCACGCCACACACGCTGAACCTCGACGATACCCTCGCCTATGGCGATGCGGCCACCGCACCTCTGCTTAAGGATCGCAGCCCCCGAGAGGTGATCGGCATGCGGGTGGGTTTCCAGAATCCAATCGACCTCCAGGCCGGCATCGTCAATGGCCTGGCAAACACGGTCCAGAGATTGGGTCGAGGTGCGCGCCGCATGGACATCAAAATCGAGCACCGGGTCAATAATCGCCGCTCGCCGGCTATCGGGATCCCTGACGATGTAGGAAATCGTATTGGTTGCCTCATCGAAAAAACCAGTAACCTCTGGCCGCATTGCGGACCTCCATGTTCCAACCGACTGTGCCCCTTATAGCAGCAAAGAACTGACTTGCGGAGGCCCGCAAAACGATGATTGCACGCGGTTCGGCGCGCGCGCAGCGGCGGCATCGCCGCGATGCAGGAAGCTGCCCGAGCAACGGCACGGTGGACAAAAATGGCACCGAAGTCCAATATCCGCCCGATCGGCGCCCCGCTGTGGCGCCTCGCAGGAATGCGGTGCGGCTTGGTGAGGAAGA
>JAJFGM010000021.1 GCA_021776145.1 Kiloniellaceae bacterium
TCAGCCGGGTTGAATATATGTGCTTTCCCGATACGACGCCAGATAGGGTTACGGCAAGATGCAATCGGCCGCGAAAGCAAGCCACTCAGAACGCCGCGGCGGCGTCCTGGCGCCTCAGGTAGTCGCTCGATACGGCAACCCACTTGGGCCGCGAGCCAATCCCGGGGATCATCCCACCGGTGGTGAACGCGAGCTCATCGTCGATCGTTTCGCGAAGGCCTGGACCATAAGTGCGGCGCACCGCCGCGGTCTCAAATCCGAGCAATTGAAGCAGGGTCGGGAAAATATTGAAATGGCTGGCCTGGTTGTGGTTCAGCTCGGCTGCGGCGTGAAACTGGGTACGCAATCGCGGCTCGTCCGTGAAGACCACCAGGGGGACGATACCTTCGGCGGCGTGCGGCGATTCCGTCCGGCAGTGCGTGCCGGGGAAAGCGCTTTCCATCAGATGCTGGCCGTGATCGGACGAATAGACGATGACGCTGTCGCTCAGATCAAGGTCTTCGAATAGTCGACGGAAAAAGGCATCGACGGCCCAGCGGACACCGTTCTTGTAGGAATTTATCAAGCGTTCGCGGCTTTCCCCGGCCGCTTCCCTTGGTCCAAGTTGCGGCAGGAATAGCGCCGCGTCGGGCGGATACGTCTGACCGTAAGGGAAATGGACCCCAACCTTGTTGATATAAATGAGGCTCGGCGTGTCACGCGCCAGGAGGCCTTTCAAGGTATCGGCAACCTTCATGTCGCGCCATTGCTTTTCGACGCCGTCGAACTGAATGAACTCGTCGATCCATGCGAGTTCGCCGGCATGCATGAAGTTTTGCAGTCCACCGCCGGTCTGCTGCGCGTCCACAAAGACCGTTCGGAAGCCAGCCGCTTGGGCGAATTGCCAGACCGTCGGCCCGTCGAAAAGATTGTCCGGCAGCCGATGGCGCTGTGCGCCAAAACGTAGAATCGCGTTTGAATGGGCGCTACAGTTGGCTCCTGACGCGGCAATACCGAAGTTGGCGAGGCGCGGCACAAGAGACAGCAGATAAGGTGTGGTGTCACGTCTTAGGTTGAGGTCGATGAAGTCGCCGCGAATACTCTCATCCAAAAGCAACACGATATGCCGCACCTGCTTTTCGCCATGGCGCGGCAGCAGGGCAACGGAACCGGCCTGCGCGCCCATGTCGAGACGGGATAGGTGGTTGGCGACGAACACGCCGGCAAGCACCGGAGGCGCGATCTGCTGCGGCAAACCCTGGGGGTAGTGCTTATGGTTGTAAATTACCGCCAGCACGGCGAACACAGGCAGCATCGGCACCCAGGACATGCCACCCAACAGCTTACGCAGCCACTGTGGGTAACTCGGTAGCGGCCACAGAATCGCCGCCAAGCCCGCCAGCATCGAAAGTCCTGCCACCTGCAGGTCGCCACGGTAGAATTCGAATGCGTCTGCGAAGTTTCCGCGCGCCTGCCACAGCAGGTGGACATCGCTCAGGGTAAGGTCGCTGCCCATGACGTTCTGGAACGCCTTGCCGGCCACCGCCGAGGCGCAGAACAACAGCGCCCAAAACAGGCGCCAACGCAGCCGCGGCAGAAAGGCCACCAAACCGACGGCAAGGAGCGAGGTGCCCCAAATCAGCAGGAAATAGCCCGCCCCCAAGAGCTCTCCGCGCTCGATTAGCAAGCGGTAGTTCCGGAACACCCCGTCGTTCGTTAACTGCAAGAAGACCGCCAGCAGCAGGAGCTTTGGCAGCACACTGAATAATAGGCGCTTCGTCGTGCGCCCGGTTCCGTTGCGATTTACTACTCGGCTGATCATGTCATCAGGCAATTGGCCACTGAAACCAATGAATGAGCACGAGATCGCCTAAGTTCCTCAAGAGTCTCTCACGCCCGAATCTTGACCAATCATGCCGCATTCAGCCTTAAGGAAAGCTCTACAAATCGAAGGCAAGTTATAGACTTAGCCGTATTTTTGACGCGATGCTCCGGGGTACCGAGTATTGTTCCTATCTTAATCAGATTACCTTAGTCTTTCCTTTGGCAATAGTTGCATTGCGTGACAGTCTACCCATGCCGTTCGCACAGTCCATTGGCCGTCTGGTCGAACCTCTCGAGGGTCGGATTTGGCCGGCCGAGGAGATCCGCTCGGAGATTGCCGGCCGGACGGCGCACTTCGCCGCCCAGGGCATGGGATCCGGCGACCGCGTCTTCATCACCTTCGGAAACGACGGCGACTTTTTTCTTGATCTCTTGGCGATTTGGGCGCGCGGCGCCTGTGCCGTCCCGCTCGATCCGCGGCTGACCGATTTCGAAGTCGAGAACCTGGCAAAGAGCGCCCAACCACGTTTCATCCTTTTCAAAGCGGACATCGGCGGCGAATTGACCCGGCGCTTGACGGCGCTCGACATGGACTTCATTCGCAGCGACGAACCGCGCAAGCCGGCGCCGGCCGCGGCGCCGGCCGTCGTACTGCCCGATAGCGAAGCCCTGATCCTCTTTACCTCGGGCAGCACTGGCGCGCCAAAGGGGGTCGTTCACAGTCACCGCTCGCTTCTGGCGCAATGGGTCTGCCTGCGCCAGGCCCTGGATCCGGCGCTCTTTCAACGCAGTCTTTGTCTGCTGCCGACGCACTTCGGCCACGGCCTTATTTGCAATAGCCTTTTTCCTTGGCTTTCCGGCAAGGATCTCTATGTCCTGCCGTCCTTCACGCCGGATGTCATCATGCGCTTGGGCCGAATTGTCGACGATCACGACATCACCTTCCTGTCATCGGTTCCGGCAGTCTGGCAAATAGCCCTCAAGCTTGCGGCTCCGCCGAAAAAAAACAGCCTGCGGCAGGTATTTTGTGGCTCGGCCCCTTTGACGGAACACCTTTGGCGTCAGATCCAGGACTGGTGCGATACGAGCCACGTCGCCAACAGTTACGGCATTACCGAAACCGCGAGTTGGATCGCCGGCACGACGATGCCCGGTTTCGTGCCAGAGGACGGATTGATTGGCATCCCTTGGGGCAGCACGATCAAGATCCTTAACGAATCCTCCGAGGATGCCCCCGGAAACGACCGCGGAAACGCCCATGGGGACATCGTTGGGAGCAGTTGGAGCAATGCGCCGATCGATCTGTTGGACGGCTGCCAGCCGCATCAGGAAGGGCAAATCTGGGTCAAGAGTCCGGCGGTGATGAAAGGCTATCTGGACCGCGAGGATTTGACCGCCGCGGCCCTGCGCCAGGGCTGGTTCGCGACTGGCGACATCGGACTGCTGGACAGCCGGGGCTGTCTCCACCTACGCGGCCGCGAGCGCGACGAGATCAACAAGGGCGGCATGAAGATCTATCCCATCGACATCGAAGCCGTGGCCGAGCGCTTCCCCGGCGTCAGCGACTGCTGCTGTTTTGCCTACGATGCACCGCCCTACGGCCAGAATGTCGGCGTCGCCCTGGTCCTGGCCGAAGCGGAGATCGGCATCGTCGCCGAGCTCTATCGTTGGATGACGGAACACCTGGCCGAGCACAAGATGCCGGCACGCTGGTTCGCCGTCGATCACATAGCGCGCAGCAGCCGCGGCAAGGTCAACCGGGCCAGCGTGGCCGCCGCCTGCAGCGCGCTCACGCCGCTCGACATAACCAAACTGGTGACGCGATGAACCGGCCCAAGCCGCGCCACCGGGTGATCGAGTTCCTTGCGACCATAAGCCGACCCGATCAGCCTGTCGAGGCGCTGGAGGGAACGGCGAACCTGGTCGAAGCCGGACTTGTCGACTCCTTCGCCATCCTCGAAATCATCTCTTTCCTGGAAGCTGAATTCGGCATCGATTTCGAAGCCGGCGGCATCAATCCTGACGACGTCGCGTCGATCGATAACATCCTGGCGCTTATCGAGAGCAAAACCGGATGAGCCTGGCCGGGTTTTTTCGACCGGCAACACGGATGCACAAAGCGCTCCGCCTCAACGAGCTGGCGCAGACGCCCGGCGGGAAGGTCTTGCTGTGGGGCTGTGCCAGCGCCCTGCTGTGGCTGATGACCGACAGCCTGTCCGTAGCGGTGCTCTTTGCCTTATTCCTGTGGAAACCGGAGCAGCGGACGGTCATTCTCTGTCTCGGCTCCTTGTGGGTCGGCTACGAGCTCCTGGCACCGATTGGCGGCCTCTCGATCGCAACGCTTGGGATTGCCTTTTCGGCGCTTGCGCTCGGGCTCTATGCGGCCTTTCTCGCGGCGCGCAACTTCGAGCATCTGCCAAAGGTCGCGCAGCGCCATCCGCAGCTTATCTTGCACGCCCTTTTGTGGTGCGCCTTGCTGTCGCTGTGGTGGGCGCTGCCACGCGATCCGCCGAGCCGGCTCCACGCCGCCGCCTTGACCCCGGTGTTGGCCTTCCTGGTGTGGCGCATCGGTTATCTTTTCCTGGCGGCGCGGCGCGGCAGCCTGAAAGGCGCGCGCTTTCGCGATCACCTGTTCTATTTGCTGCCCGCGTTCGGCGGCACAAACGTGCCATTCGGCAAGGGCCACGACACGCTCGCCAAGGTGCGCGCGGATTCGCCAGACGCCATCGCCGCTTGCCAACTGTCGGGGCTATACCTGCTGCTGCTCGCCTGTTCATGGAAGGTCGCAAGGAAGTTCATCGACAGCATCGTCTACGGACGCAACAACGACGGCCTCGGGCGCGCCCTGTCCGAATTCCTGCCAGCGCAGGATTTCGCCCTCATGCCGCTTGCCGGTCTCATGCAACAGGGCACACAGGCCCCGCTGTCGTTGGCCATGGCTTGGCCGAGCCTGTTCCTCGAACTGATTCACCACACGCTGAGCATCGCAATTATCGGCCACATCATCGTCGGCAGCCTTCGGTTGTTCGGCTACAACGCCTTGCGCAATACCGACAAACCGCTTTTGGCCCAGACGATCATCGAGTTCTGGAACCGCTTCTACTATTACTTCAAAGAGCTCCTGGTCGAATTTTTTTTCTATCCAACCTACCTGCGCCTGTTCAAACCGCACCCGCGATTGCGCATCTTCGCCGCGGTGATGGCCTCCGCCGGCTTCGGCAATCTCTACTACCATGTCCTCCGCGACTTGCCGCGCCTGCAGGAGCTCGGCGTCGACGGCAAGCTCGACTGGTTAGCCTCGCGTGGCTTCTATTCGCTCCTCCTGGCCCTTGGCATCTTTGTTTCCATGCTGCGCGAGAAAAGCCGCCGCGGTTGCCAGCAGGCATCTCACCATCCGCTGGTTCGACAGCTGACGATCGCGCGGCGCATCGCCTGCGTCTGGCTGTTCTTCGCGTTGATCCATATCTGGAGCATCTCGGCCAGCACACTGAGTTTCGCCCAACGCGGCGAGTTCTTTCTCGCTCTCTTCGGTCTGCCGTCGGTGTTTTGATTACCCGCTGCAGAAAACCGACAAGCGTCAAGCGGTATCAGCGCCGCTCGCGGCCTATTTCACGCCGCTGGAAAGGTGCGTGGGCGCTACCTATACTTAGAGGGATGAAAGCCCTTCTCCTTGCAGCCGCCCTGTTCGCGGTCGGACTCTTGCCGCAGGCCGCGAAGGCGGAGATTTGGGCCGCTGGCGGCTTGCTGTTCAGCGATGAGCTGGGTGGTTTCAAGATTATCTCGGTCTCGGGGCACGGTACGACCGAGGATCCCATCGTCATCGTCGAGGAACTGATCCGTCTGGGCACGGCCATCCTGGTCATTCGCGTCGACAAGGAAATAATTCAGCCAAGTCTCGATCTTGCCCGCACAAACTACGTCAACACGGCCTTGGTAAAGATCGTCACCAACGGCACCCGACGGGTCTGGTCCGGGTTCGACCTGGAACTGCGGCAGGATCTGAAAAAACCGAGCCCCTATGGGGATGGCCTGTCGTTCGATCAGATGGGCAGCTTTCGCGGCCTCGTCGCCCACGCCGATCGTTTTGCCAGCACGTCCGAAGTCAGCGAGCCCTTCGACCGCGTGCTTTTCACCAATGGCAGCGTCGATCCAGGCCGCTCGGTGACGATGAGCCTATACATCACCGATCCCACGCCGGTCTCGGAATTCTACCTGTTTCAGGAGCCAAAGCTCTTGATTGCCGACAACGGCCCCGCCGTTCCGCGGCACAGCCTTGCGCAGTTGCCCTGCAACCGGACCAATGTCCGGTGCCCTGACAGCATCTCGCAATCTGATTGAAATGAAATTCGACGGTCAGGCCGTCAAGGAGGGATCCAGGAGGGGTATTGTGGTTTTGGTGCGGCTGAGAGGACTCGAACCTCCACTCCCTTACGAGAACTAGCACCTGAAGCTAGCGCGTCTACCAATTCCGCCACAGCCGCAGCACCAATGCCCCAAAAGGGGCCAAACCATTTGCCGCCGGAAACAGCAACAACCTCCTATATACCCAGGCCCCTCGCAAGAAGGCCTTGGTGCGGCTGAGAGGACTTGAACCTCCACTGGGTTTCCCCAACAGCGCCCTCAACGCTGCGCGTCTACCAATTCCGCCACAGCCGCATGCGAAAACAGAGCCCTAGGGCCCGTCGTCACGGAGCCGGATTTATACCGACCATTTTCAAAAGGGCAATCGAAATCTCATCCTGCCGGGGGATACGCGCCGGTGCCTCCGGGTCATGGTTGGGTCTCGGAGACCCCGGCACGCCATAACACCGGAAACCAATCCTCTCGCATTGCCTCACCCGGGTTTTGTTGCAGCCCGGGAAAGGGCGGCGAGGTCCGGCCGGGCCTTTCGCAGTATCTGACATCGTCGCCGAGCCAACGTGCGGCGAAGGCACGGCGGCGCTGTTTCAGGGGGGTGCCCAGGGTGCCATGCAGAGTGCGAAAATCGAACAGCAGAGCATCCCCGGCCAAAAGAGGCCAGGCCAATATCCTATGCCGTTCCGGTTCGGCGTCGATATCGGGCACCGGCTCGTAACCCGGGCCCCGGTAGTCGTAATTCGCACCGTCCTTGAACCAACGCGGGTAGAACAGGCGTCCCCAGCGATGCGATCCCGCAACGAAACGCAGAGTGGTTTCCAGCGGCACGTCATCGAGTGCCACCCAAACGGTGACGGTCTGCGTACCTTCGACACAGTAATAGGGCATATCGTGGTGCCAGGGAGTCGCCCTAGCCGGGCCAGCCTCCTTGACCAGGACGTGTTCGTGGAAGAACTGGGCCCGGTTCGCACCCATCGCAAGTCCGGCAACTGTCGCCACGGACGAACCATGGAGAAAAGCCGAGAACTCCGGGATGCGCTGCCAATTGCAATAATCGTTGAAGAACCGGCCCTGCTCGGCGTCGCCAATGCTCTTTTGCCCATGTGGACCGGGATCGGCGAGATTGGTTTCGACGCCGTGACGTAAAGGCTCGACCCAGTCCCGGAATACGCCCCGCAAGCAAAAAGCGCCGTCGCATAGGAACGCTTCCCCCGCTTGCAGATCGAAGTCTACCCGGCGCCGTTCATGCGCCTCGTTCATGCTCTCCATTGGTCCAGTCCCTTGACCATATCCCTTGGCCTAATCTTGGAATTCGACCTATCTCTAACGGCCACGACCCTCAGAAAACCGCACAGACTGAGTTTGTCACATAGGGCGATAGCGGAGCTACCGTCATGCGATGAAATCAGCTGTTACGCCCCTACCCTTGTCTCCAGGCGGCGAGCATCATCGTCCGGAGTTTCCGAAGTCACCTGCGAGGCCGTCTCGCCGGTTTCGAAAATTCACACGAAAAGCTGCGATATTTCTCAAATCGCGTGTAATGTTCTTCACCAATTCTTGACTGACGCGTAGCTAGGCTTGTGCAACACCGGACGACTGCGAGCAGACAATGAGCACGTCCATCGACATGGAACTGAAGCAGATCAAGACCCGCTTGATCGCCCGCCGCGAGGAACTCAATGACCTCGTCAGCGTTAGCGAGGAAAGCCGAGACCCGGTCGAACTCGACCAGACCCGGGTGGGTCGTCTGTCGCGCATGGATGCGCTGCAGAATCAGGCCATGTCGCTTGAGACCGGCCGCCGGCGCCAAGCTGAACTCGAGCGGATCGAAGCGACCCTTAAGCGCATAGACAAGGGCGACTTCGGCTACTGCTTGAATTGTGGAGAAGACATTGCGCCGAAGCGTTTGCAATTGGATCCGACGCTGCCGATGTGCATCGACTGCGCCAGCTACGCTAGCTAGGCTGATCCTTTTCGGCCTTTTGCTGTCCGCTTTCGCAGGTCGGGAAAGCCTGGCCGGCACGCAGTGCTGGCGCGGCTGGGGCTACTGGGTCGACGGCGAGAGCCGCGCCTACAAAAGCGAGGAAATGCACCTGGTAACACGCGGCCCGGTGCGTTGGGGCCCAGGCCTGGCGGTCGAACTCTATCATCTCGATCCCCGGCATGGCGGAATCGACGATCAAAAACCGCCCATTACAATCGTGCCGGCAAATCCGCGCAGTCGTTATAACGGCCGCACCAACTATGTTGATGGCCTGGCCACAGTGCCCGACTCCGCCGACAACATCGTCTTCGGTATGAGCCAGATCGGCGCCGACAGCCCAGCGCTCGACGAGATCCAGAAATACAACCGTTGGGCCTGCGGCCTGGAGAACGCGAGCGGTTAGAGCACTTTTCAATCTCAGTCGCCGGTTTGATCGGTCTTGCGTTTTTCGACCAAGGCCTGCATCAGCGCCAGCGACGCATTGGCCAGGCTTTCGCCGGGAAACTTGTCGCAAAATCCGTCGAGCCAGTTGAACAGCTGTTCCGGCTCGATCCCCTCTGCGATATCCTCGCCGTCGTGGTTCCAGGCATTGAAAGCGGTGATATAACCCTGGATCCATTGTGCGTGCACATAGTAGGCAAGCGGACGCTCTTTTTGCCGCAAGACCCGCCACTGGCCGCAGGCATCGGCGCCGGCGCCCCAGGTCGTGTAGTTCAAATCCGGATCCGCCGCCTGCGCCGACGCACCGCAGAACAAAAGGGCGAACAGCGCTCCAATTCCCACTCCTTTGGCCCAGTCTCCCATGTCGTTTCCTTATTTGGTTTTTGCCGTGGTCGGTCATTTCGCGGGCGAACGGACATCGAATGCCCTGGCCGTCAGGTCCAGATTGACCGCAATCCGGAGGCCCGTCATTGTAAAACCGCGATTACCGATCCACTGCGCCGCGTCATGGGCTTTGCAGCAAGCCGCGTTTGTTTGCAGTGACACGCAAATCCGAGGAACTCGAAATGGCGCGGATCATTCTTTAGAAGGGCCAGTCGCAGTACGGCGCACTACGTTTGCATATCGACGCCCTGGCCGCGGCATTTCGCGACCTCGGCCACCAGACCGAAACCCTCGACTATGAATCAGGCAGCGCCAACGCCGACTTCGAACGCATTCTCAAAGATCCCATCGACCTGATTTTTTCCATCAACGCCCTGGGCACGGTCCTGATGGCCGATGAAAAGCCGCTGTCCGATGCCTTGGGGATTCCCTACGTCACTCTGATGGTCGACCACCCGGCCCTTCATATAGATCGCCTGGCTCAACCGATCGAGAAGTTCGTCGTCACCTGCCTCGACCGTTCGCATGTGGAATTTCTGCGCGAGTTCTTCGGTGCCGATTCCATGCCGTTGCGCGCGCTCATGCTGCCCGGCGCACATGGCGATGGCGCGGCGGTCGACGACGACGCGGCGGCCTTTGGCGAAAACCGGACGATCCCGCTGTTGTTCAGCGGAACCTACCGCGGCGACGTGCAACGCGAATGGGCCGATTGGCCGAACACGCTGGCCAAGGCCATCATCGACGACGCCGTCGACCTCGCTCTCGCCAACGACCGCATGCCGGTTGAAGAGGCACTGCGACGAGTGGCCGTCGAGCGCGGCATGGAATTCGCGCCGCGGAGCTGGCGCGGCTTGCTTGAAGCCTGCGGCCCGATGACCAATTTCATTCACGCCAGGCGCCGCCAGGATTGCCTTGAAACGCTGAACGCCGCCGGCATTCCGCTGCACATCTACGGCAGCGGTTGGGAAGAGCAGATGGCCCGCTTCAAAGCCTTTACCTTCGGTGGGGTTGGTTCCTTCGAGGAAACCCTCGAATTGCTGAAGAAGACTCGGCTCTGCCTTAATACCAACACCAACTTCGTCGCCGGCGGACACGAACGGGTATTTTCCGCCATGTTGGGCGGCGCCGCCGTCATCAGCGACGAAAGCAGTTATTACCTCGAGGCCTTCAACCCCGGCGAAGATATACTTTTGTATCGCTGGACCGAACTCGACCGCCTGCCGGAGCTCGTCAATCGCTATCTAGAAGCTCCGGACGCACTTTTCCCCATTGCCAGCAGCGGACAAACCAAGGTTCGGGCCCAGCACCTATGGGCGGCGCGCGCCGAACAAATTCTCGGGCTCGGCGAACTCTGCCAGCGCCTCACGGCCTGACCTCGACCATCAGTTTGGCCTTTTACCAGCGGCCATTTCCCGGATGCATATCGCCCACGGCAAGCTTGACGTCGAAGGTCTCGCGGATCTTGCGGTCGACCTCGGGGTCGATGTAACTGGGATAGTGCTGCGCCAACGTTTTCGCCGTGTGCGCGCGCGCCCGCTCGGTGACGTCGGTTTGCCCCTGCTCGATCCAATCCTTTGGGCTGCCGCGATCGGCGACCACCGGGTAGACATACTCGCCCTGCATGAGCTCCAGGGTCTGCGGGTGGCCTAGGAAATGGCCCGGGCCCTCGGTGCAGACCTCGCGCATGGCCTTGAGCGAGAGGCTGTCCTCGGTGACCTCGATGCCGCGCACGGTGCGCATGATGGCACCGAGGCCATCGTTGTCGATGACGTAGCTCTCCAGGCAGCATCCCAACAAGCTGGCGTGCATGCCGGCGGACTCGTAGATCATGTTGGCGCCGGACTGACCGACCAGGGCATTGGTGTAGCCCTTCTCGAAACCGGCCTGGGCATCGGGGATCTTGGAATCCGACATGCCGGCGGCGACGCCGCCGGTGAGATCGTAGAAGGCCGCCATCTGCGCACAGGCCGACATCAATAGTGCCTGTTCGCCGCTGCCACCCGACATGGCGCCGGTGCGCAGGTCGGAGACAAAGGGCCAGGTGCCGAAGATCGCCGGATGCCCGGGCTTGATCAGGTTGACATAGACCAGCCCGGCCAGGACCTCGGCGGTCTCCTGTACCACCGCGCCGGCCAGCGCCGCCGGCGAGGTGGCACCGGCCTGGCCGGCGGCCCGCAGCAAGATCGGCATGCCGCCGCGCACCGCCCCCTCGAGGCAGCGGCAGGCGTCCTGGGCGAACTTCAACGGCGGCACGACAAAACAATTGGATTGGCTGACGAAGGGGCGCTCGCGCCACTTGTCCTCGCCGCCGGCGACCATGTGCAGCATCGCCAGGCATTCTTCGACGTGTTCCGGCTCGACCATGCTGGTGCCGATATGCTTCGAGGTTCCCGCAAGGCAGGCGTAGAGGGTGTTGAAGTCGAGATCGCGCGGCTCGATCATGTCGCGGGCGACGACTGAGCGCTGGAAAAAGTGTATGTGGTCCAGGGTGTCGACCAGACGGGCAATGTCAAAGAGGTCGGTCAGCAGGGACTCGCGATAGTCCCCGGTCTTGCTGTCGA
>JAJFGM010000201.1 GCA_021776145.1 Kiloniellaceae bacterium
TCGATCGGATATGAGACATTGCGGTCGATATCCGCGGCCGCGCCGCGCAAACGTTTGCCTAGCTTTGCCATGTCCCTACCCCGATACCTCGATGCCCATGGAACGCGCCGAACCCATTATGATATTGGCGGCGGCGTCGATGTCGTTGGCGTTGAGGTCGACCATCTTCGCTTCGGCGATCTCGCGCACCTGTGCCATCGTGACCTTGCCGACCTTGTTGCGGTTGGGCTCGGCCGAGCCCTTGGCGACCTTGGCCGCCTTGCGCAAATAGAAGCTGGCCGGCGCGGTCTTGGTTTCAAAAGAAAACGACCGGTCGGTGTAGGCGGTGATGATAACCGGCGTCGGGGTGCCGGCATCGATGTTCTGCGTGGCGGCGTTGAAGGCCTTGCAGAACTCCATGATGTTGAGCCCGCGCTGACCCAGCGCCGGCCCGACGGGCGGCGAGGGATTGGCCTGCCCAGCCGCTATTTCCAGTTTGATGTAACCTGCGATCTTCTTTGCCATTTTCTGCCCTTTATCGGTCAGGGTTCGCGGTACGGTTCAGTCCGTGGGCCTGGCCAGCCCTGTAAACGATGGACCAAAACCTCCCGCACTCGAAGGGGCCCGGCGATAAGCCTCGGCCCCTCTTCACTCCAAATTCGCCCTACAATTTTTCGACCTGCGAGTACTCCAACTCCACCGGCGTCGAGCGCCCGAAGATCGAGACCGCCACCTTCAGGCGGGCACGCTCCTCGTCAACGTCCTCAACCATGCCGTTGAAGGACGTGAAGGGCCCATCCGAGACCCGAACCTGTTCGCCGATCTCGAAGATCACAGACGGTTTGGGCCGTTCGACACCTTCCTGCACCTGATGCAGGATACGTTGCGCTTCGCGGTCGGAAATCGGCACCGGCTTGCGGTTGCCGAGAAATCCAGTGACCTTGGGCGTGTTCTTCACCAGATGCCACGACTCGTCGGAAACATCCATACGGATCAGTACGTAGCCGGGGAAGAACTTGCGTTCAGCATTGACCTTTTGGCCGCGTCGCAGTTCCACCACTTCTTCGGTCGGCACCAGAACCTCCTCGAAAAAAGGTTCCATGCCCTTTTGCTTGACCTGCTCGCGGATCGACTCCGCGACCTTCTTCTCGAAGCCCGAGTAGACGTGCAGCACATACCAGCGCATCGCCATGGTTCAGCCCCCCAATCCGAGGATTCGCCCAATGGCGAAGCCGAGGATCTGGTCGACCAGAAAGAAAAAGGTGGCGGCGAGAAACACCATGAGGAAAACCATCCCGGTGGTCACCGTGGTCTCTTTGCGAGTCGGCCAGGTCACCTTTGAGACTTCCTGGCGGACTTCGCGGATGAACTGACCTGGATTGGTCTTGGCCATGACCTCGTGCGTGTCCTCTTCTGAACCTTCTACCGACCGGCGATGGCCGTTCGGCATCTTCCAAAACCGACTGAACCGGCCCATGCAAGGGCCGGTCGCGGCGTCACATCACTTTTCCCGGCGGTGCTGGCCTCGGGCTGTTGTGCAAACCCGGCCCCGCATACTTGTGTCTGCTAACACTCAATTTCCAGACCCGACTTCCAGCGTGGCAGAAGCGGCCAGCGTGGCAGGAGTGGCCAGCATGGCAGGAGTGGAGGGACTCGAACCCACAACCCCCGGTTTTGGAGACCGGTGCTCTGCCAATTGAGCTACACTCCTAGTCGTTCCACTCCGTACCGGGCACCGGCGATGGCCTCAAGCTTCCGCCGGACTCCGAAACCTTTACTTTTCGGCCCTATTTTTCAATAGAGGCGACGACGCCGGCGCCGACCGTGCGGCCGCCTTCGCGGATCGCAAAGCGCAGTCCTTCGTCCATCGCGATCGGCGCGATCAACTCGACCGTCATCGTCACGTTGTCACCCGGCATCACCATCTCCGTGCCCTCCGGCAGGCTCACAACCCCCGTCACATCCGTCGTGCGGAAGTAAAACTGCGGGCGGTAGTTGGTGAAAAACGGCGTGTGCCGACCGCCCTCTTCCTTCGTCAGGATGTAGGCCTCGGCCGTGAAGTTCGTGTGCGGCGTGATCGAACCAGGCTTCGCCAAAACCTGGCCGCGCTCGACATCCTCGCGCGCGACACCGCGCAAAAGCGCGCCGACGTTGTCGCCCGCCTCGCCCGAATCAAGCAGCTTGCGGAACATCTCGACGCCCGTGCAGGTCGTCTTGCGCGTCTCCTTGATGCCGACAATCTCGATCTCGTCGCCAACCTTGACAATGCCGCGCTCAATGCGGCCCGTAACAACCGTGCCACGCCCCGAAATCGAGAATACATCCTCGATCGGCATCAGGAACGGCTTGTCCTTCGGACGATCCGGCTGCGGCACATAGTCGTCAACCGCCGCCATCAGCTCCAGGATCGAGGCCCTGCCCGTCGTCTCGTCGCCGCCCTCCAGCGCCGCCAGCGCCGAACCCTTGACGATCGGAATGTCGTCGCCCGGGAAATCGTACGACGACAAAAGCTCGCGAACCTCAAGCTCGACAAGCTCCAAAAGCTCCTCGTCGTCAACCTGATCGACCTTGTTCATATAGACAACCAACGCCGGAACACCGACCTGACGCGCCAGAAGAATGTGCTCGCGCGTCTGCGGCATCGGACCATCCGCCGCCGAAACCACCAGAATCGCCCCGTCCATCTGCGCCGCGCCCGTGATCATGTTCTTCACATAATCCGCGTGACCTGGACAGTCGACGTGCGCGTAGTGACGGTTAGCCGTCTCGTACTCAACGTGCGCCGTCGAAATCGTGATCCCACGCGCCTTCTCTTCCGGCGCCTTGTCAATCTGGTCGTAGGCCGCAAACTCCGCTCCGCCAGACTC
>JAJFGM010000202.1 GCA_021776145.1 Kiloniellaceae bacterium
TGCCGGGCCCGAATTTCCGTTGCCGAGAGCGGGTCGAGGCGGTTGTGGAAGTAGACCCATGCCGGGGGCCGCATCTTCGCCAGCCCGCGTGCCGATCCCTCTGGGATGCGGTACCGGGCAAACCGCCGCGCCGCTTTCGCCGCCAACGCCCGTAAAGAATAGGGTGGGCGGTCAAAGATCGCAACGGCCACAAGGGCGAATATGCGCGGCCAGTCCCGCCAGGCGTCGATTTGGACCAGGTTGTCGGCGCCCATTAACCATACGAATCGCGCGCGCGGGAAGGCTCGTCGTAGCTGTTCCAGAGTGTCGACGCTGTAGCGGCTGCCCAGGTCTTCCTCGATCCCGGTCACGCGAATACGCGGGTGCCGCGCCTGGTTTCGCGCGCCCGTCAGACGTTCTTCCAGCGGTGCCATGCCGTCGGCCACTTTCAAGGGATTTTGCGGCGAGACGAGCCACCAGACCTCGTCGAGATCGAGGCGTTTCAAGGCTTCGAGGCTGATTTCACGGTGCGCGCGATGGGCCGGATTGAAGGAGCCGCCGAGCAGACCGATGCGCGCGCCGGGCCAGGGCAGGCGCCCGCCGAGCGCGGCGGCAAGGCGACTCCGTGCCGCCACCGGCCGCGTCGCCACTGGTCGTGTCGCCGTTGGCTCACGTCCGGTCACCGCGCTGTCACCAGCCGTGGCGGCCATGCCCTTCAGGGGCGCACCTGCCCGTCGCCGCGCACCTGATACTTGTAACTGGTCAGCTGCTCGGCCCCGACGGGGCCGCGGGCATGCAGTTTGCCGGTTGAAATGCCGATCTCGGCGCCCATGCCGAATTCGCCGCCGTCGGCGAACTGGGTCGAGGTGTTGTGCATGACAATGCCGGCGTCGACTCTGTTGAGGAACTTGGCGGCGGCGGCCGCGTCCTCGGTAACGATCGCTTCGGTATGGTGCGATCCGTGGGTGTTGATGTGGGCGATGGCGGCGTCGATGTTGTCGACCAGCTTTACCGATATGATCGCCGCCAGGTACTCGGTGTCCCAGTCGTCCGCCGCGGCCGCGGTCACTTCAAGCCCCGTGGCCATGACGCCGGCGTCGCCGCGCACTTCGCAGCCAGCCTCGATCAGGGCGGAAATCAACGGCTTCAGCTGGCTGTCGCCGAGGGCGCGATCGACCAACAGCGTTTCGGTGGTGCCGCAGATGCCGGTGCGCCGCATCTTGGCATTGACGACGATGCGCCGCGCCTTCTCCGGATCGGCGCTGGCGTGGACATAGGTGTGGCAAATGCCGTCGAGGTGCGAGATCACCGGCACCCGGCTTTCGCGACGGACCCGTTCGTTGAGACCGTGGCCGCCGCGCGGAATGATGACGTCGACGTCGTCGCTCATGGTCAAGAGCATGCCGACGGCGGCGCGGTCGCTGGTCGGCACGGCCTGGATCGCGGTTTCCGGCAGGTCGGCGGCGGCCAGGCCCCGTTGCAGGCAGGCGAGGATGGCGCCCGACGAGTTGAAACTCTCGGAGCCGCCGCGCAGGATCGCGGCGTTGCCCGACTTCAGGCACAAGGCGCCGGCATCGGCGGTGACGTTGGGACGGCTTTCGTAGATGATGCCGATGACCCCCAGCGGCACCGCGACACGGGCGATTTTCAGACCGTTCGGGCGATCCCACTCGGCCAGCACCTTGCCGACGGGGTCGGCGGCCTCGGCGACCTCTTCAAGGCCGGCGGCCATGCCCTCGATGCGTTGCGGATTGAGCTGCAGGCGGTCCAGCAAGGCCGGGCTCAGGCCCTTGTCGCGGGCCGCCGCCATGTCGTCGGCGTTGGCGGCGAGGATCTCCGCCTGTGCATCGCGGATCGCCGCGGCGGCGGCGCGCAGAGCCTTATTCTTGGCCTCCGATGTCGCCAGCGCCAGTTCGCCGGCGGCGCGCCGGGCGGCGGCGCCGAGATCGCGCATCTTGTCTTGCAGGTCCTGGCGCAGGACCGCGGCTTCGGCGGTCATGGCTGAGTTCTCCTCTTTCAGGCGGCCATAGATTCTCGTTCTTGAGTCTCGCGTGATACCGCCGGACAGTACCCGGACAGCACTAAGTCAGGACCATATCGTCCCGGTGAATAAGTTCCTCGCGTCCACGGTACCCGAGACGGGCTTCGATTTCACGACTGTTATAGCCCATGATGCGGCGCGCATCCGCGGCCGAATAGGCGGCCAGGCCGCGCGCCACCTCGCGGCCCTCGGGACTGAGGAGGACGACGGCGTCGCCGCGCGCGAAACTGCCGCCGATTTGGGTCACGCCGGCGGGCAGCAGCGACTTGCCGGAACGCAAGGCTTTCAACGCCCCGGCATCCAGGCGAATCTCGCCCAGGGGTTTCAGTGAGCCGGCGATCCATCGCTTGCGCGCCGTCAAGGGCTCGACTTCGGCAAGGAACCAGGTGCAGCGGGCGCCCTCGCCCAGGGCGCGCAGCGGATTGAGGCAGCGGCCATCGGCGATCACCATGCGGCAGCCGGCATTCACCGCAATGCGCGCCGCCGCCAGTTTGGTGACCATGCCGCCGGAGGAGTAGCCGACCGGCGCTTCGCCGGCCATGGCCTCGATTTCCGGTGTAATGGCCTTGACCTCGGGGATCGGGGTGGCGTCCGGTACGCTCTTGGGGTCGGCGCTATAGAGTCCGTCGATGTCGGACAGCAGCACCAGGGTGTCGGCGCCCAGCATGGCGGCGACCCGGGCCGCCAGACGATCGTTGTCGCCGACGCGGATTTCAGCGGTGGCAACGGTGTCATTCTCGTTGATGACCGGTACGGTGCCGAGGCGCAGCAGGGTGTTGAGGGTGCCACGGGCGTTCAGGTGGCGCCGCCGTTCCTCGGTGTCGGCCAGGGAAAGCAGGATCTGCGCCACGGTGATGCCGTGCCGCGCCAGGGTTTCCTGATAGGCGTGCGCCAAGCGGATTTGCCCGGTCGCGGCGGCGGCCTGCTTCTCCTCGAGCCGGAGGTTGCGCTGGGTCAGGCCGAGGTGGCGGCGGCCGACTGCGATCGCCCCCGACGAGACCAGCATGATCTCGGTGCCGCGGGCGTGCTCGGCGGCGACATCGTCAATCAGGGCTTCCAGCCAGGCACGGTGAATGGCGCCGCTTTTGTCGTCAACCAGCAGCGACGAGCCGATCTTGACCACCAGGCGCTTTGCACTGTTCAGGCTTTCGGCGGACTGTCCCGCTGAAGGCGCCATGGATCTCTCGGCGCTCATGGATGGCCCGCGCTTGGCGCTCATGGATGGCCCGCGCTTGGCGCTCATGGATGGCCCGCGCTTGGCGCTCATGGATGATAGGCCTCGACCTCTGCGTCTTCCGGACCGGCCTGCCGTGCCCGGCGCTGCTTGCTGACTTCTTCCAGAACGTGGCCAAGCACGCGGTCCAATCCCTCGCCGCTGACACCCGAAATCACATACACCCCGGAATCCCCGGAGGTGTCGGCGGCGCGACGGGCCTCGGTGATCTCGGCCAGTTTTTCGGCGCGTAGTTCGGGCGTCAAGGCGTCGGCTTTGTTCAGCGCCACCAGCTCGGGTTTCTCGGCCAGCCCCTGGCCATAGGCTTCGAGCTCGCCGCGCACCGTGCGATAGGCGCCGACGACGTCGTCGGCGGTGGCGTCGATCAGATGCAACAGGATGCCGCAGCGTTCGACGTGGCCAAGGAAGCGGTCGCCGAGTCCGGCCCCGTCGTGCGCTCCTTCGATGAGGCCGGGCACGTCGGCCATGACGAACTCTTGGCCGCCGCGATAGACGACGCCGAGGTTGGGGTGCAGCGTGGTGAAGGGGTAGTCGCCGATTTTCGGGCGGGCGCGCGTGACCGCCGCCAGCAGCGTCGACTTGCCGGCATTGGGCAAACCGATCAGGCCGGCATCGGCGATCAGCTTGAGGCGCAGCCAAATCCAGCGCTCCCCGCCCGGCCAGCCGGGATCGGCGCGGCGCGGCGCCTGATTGGTCGAGGTCTTGAAGTGGCTGTTGCCGAAGCCGCCGTCGCCGCCGCGCAGAAGCACGACGCGTTGCCCGACCTCGACCATGTCGGCGAGGACCGCGTCCTTGTCCTCGTCCAACACCTGGGTGCCGACCGGAACCTTGATAAGGGTCGGTTTACCGGCCGCGCCGGTCTTGTTGCGGCCTTGGCCGTGGGCGCCGCGATCGGCCTTGAAGTGCTGCTTGTAGCGCAGGTCGATCAAGGTGTTGAGGCCTTCCACGGCCTCGATCACCAGGTCGCCGCCGCGTCCGCCGTCGCCGCCGTCGGGGCCGCCGAACTCGACGAATTTTTCACGTCGAAAGCTGACACAGCCGGCGCCGCCGTCACCGCTCTTGACGAAGATCTTGGCCTCATCAAGGAATTTCATTGCGAGTTCGACCTTCTACTTCGTTTCGGCCGGCCTATGGTTCGGCCGGCCTGTGGTTCGGCTGGCATATTCTGCCGGATCGCCGCGAGTCGCGCGGTACCGTCGGTAGCATCCGGCAAGACAACAAAAAAGGGGGAATGACCATGCATTCCCCCCTGAACTTGCGTTCGACGTCAGGGCGTCTAGGCCCGCGGAACCACCGAGATGTAAGTGCGCCCGCCAGCCCTGCTCCTGAAGGTCACCTGGCCTTCGCTCTTGGCGAAGATGGTGTGGTCCTTGCCCATGCCGACGTTGTCGCCGGGGTGAAACTTGGTGCCGCGCTGACGCACGATGATGTTGCCGGGGATGACGGTCTCGCCGCCGAATTTCTTGACGCCCAAGCGGCGTCCCGCGGAATCGCGGCCGTTGCGTGAGCTGCCGCCCGCCTTTTTATGGGCCATGCTGCCTTACTCCTCTGTCTTGGCCTTGGGAGCAGCCGCTTTCTTGGCTGCCGGCTTCTTGTCGGCGGCCGCCTTCTTGGGCGCCGCTTTCTTCGTCTCGGTCTTCGTCGCCGTCTTCGTCTCGGTCTTCGCCTCGGTCTTCTCAGCGGCCTTTTTGGCGACGGGCTTCTTTTCCTCGGCCTTCTTCTCTTCGGCCTTCTTCGGGGCTGCCTTGCCCTTGGCCGGCTTCTTGCCGTCGGTCAGGATGTCGGTGACCTTGAGCACCGTCAGGTGCTGGCGGTGACCCTTTTTGCGGCGGTGGTTCTGGCGCCGCTGCTTCTTGAAGACGATGACCTTGTCGCCGCGGGTCTGCTCGACGACCTCGGCCGTCACCGTGGCGCCGTCGACGAAGGGCGCGCCCGCGGTTGTCTTGCCGGCATCCGAAAGCATGAGGACGGAGTCGAGTTCGACGGTATCGCCGGCCACGCCATCCAGTTTTTCAACGACGACAACATCGTCCTTGGCGACCCGATACTGTTTGCCGCCGGTCTTGATCACTGCGTACATCGCGATGTCTCGCCTGTGTTGGGGCGTAAAGGAAAAGACCGCGCCCCCGGGGGCTGCGGTCGGTTGCGCGGAATATAGCGCCGCTGGTCGGCCTGTCAACGCTTTTTGGCGGCTTTTCCGGGGCTGCCAAACGGCCTGGGAAGATGCGCTATATTGGCCGCACGTGCCACGGAAAGCGCCATTTTTTGCCTCCCTGCCGCCTTGCGGCCCAGACTCCTTTCGGTTAGTGTCCCGCCGCGCCAAAGCCGCGGCCGATTGTGCCGCTGTAGACGCCCTTGCGGAGGGGTGCCGGAGTGGTTGAACGGGGCGGTCTCGAAAACCGTTGAGCGCGCGAGCGTTCCGGGGGTTCGAATCCCCCTCCCTCCGCCAGCCTTCGCTCTTCGAGCTTCGGCTGACTTACGCCAGTAAGACAGCCGAACCGAGAGTAGAGCGAGGCTGCCCGCCGAAGCCCTCTTGTCCGCCGAAGGTGGGGGCGAAGGAGGGCGTATTGGGGAAACTTGGAGTGTATTACGTATACCTCATCCAAAGCGAAATTCTACCGACGCAACGTTACGTCGGCTTCACGACAGACCTTAAGAAACGTATCGATACCCACAATGCTGGTGGTTCAGTACACACAACAAAGTACAAACCCTGGAAGTTAGCTTGCTACCACGCGTTCCCGGAAAAGCGTAAGGCGCAAGAATTCGAGCACTATCTGAAATCCGGCTCTGGTCGCGCTTTTGCAAACCGTCGCTTGTGGTAGATCTTAGCTGGACGCGTCTTCACCGAAGCATTCCATTACCTGGTACATGCCGGCCTCACTCAGACCATCCCCTCGCGCCGCAGCATCCCCAGGCTTTCCCGGAAGGCTTCCGCCGTCTCTTCCAAATCGGCCTCTGTATGCGCCGCCGATAGGAGCCCGCCGGGCCAGCCGGCGAGGTCGACGCCGTTGACGTTCATCGCCAGGCGCAAGCGCCGCGCCGCGTCGGCGGGCTGCTTGTGCAGGCCCTCGCGGCCGAGCGTTTGCGGCGCGAAGCCCGCGCGGCCGGCGGGCATGTCGCCCATGAAAATGTGAAAGACCGAGGCTTCGCCGTAGATCAGCCAGGGCACGTTGAGCTCTTCGAGCACCGCGGTGAGGCGCGCGCGCAGCTCTTCGGCCAGTTGGTTGGCTCTGCCGCAGGCCTCGTCGCGGACGATGATGTCGAGCGCCGTCCTGCCCGCCACTGCCGAGACGGGACAGGCGTTGAAGGTGCCGGGATGGTTGATCTTCTCGCGCTTGGCGCGGGCGCTGGCCTCGAAATCCAGGCCCTCGAGGATTTCCGCCTTGCCGGCGACGGCGCCGCCGGGCAAGCCGCCGGCAACGATCTTGGCCAGGGTCGTCAGGTCCGGCGTGATGCCGAAGGCGGCCTGGGCGCCGCCGGGATCGACACGAAAGCCGGTCACCACCTCGTCGAATATGAGCACGACACCGTTCTCGGTGGTCCACTGCCGCAGCTTCTCAAGGAAGGCACGCGTCAGCGGCACCTTGCCGGTCGCCGCCCCCAACGGCTCGAAGATGATGGCGGCGATGTCGGTGTCGGTGGTAAGCAGGCGTTCGACCTCGGCCTCGTCATAGGGGTCGACGGCGAGGGTCTGGGCCGCGACTTCGCGCGGGACGCCGATCACCGGCGTGCCGTCGTAATGCGAGGCGTAACCTGTGGTCATGTCGTCCTGCCAACCGTGATAGTGGGCCTGGAAGCGCAGCAACTTGTTGCGGCCGGTAAAGGCGCGGGACAGGCGCAGGGCCATCTGCGTCGCCTCGGTGCCGGAGGAATGAAAGCGCACCCGCTCGGCCGAGGGCAGCAATTCGCAGATCTTCTCGGCCCAACGTACCTCGGCCTCGGATCCGGCGGCGAAGTGGGTGCCGCGTTGCAGCTGTTCCGTGACGGCTTGCATGACTTCCGGATGGTTATGCCCGAGCAACAGGGCGCCGTGGCCGCCGAAGTAGTCGATGTAGCGGTTACCGTCGACGTCCCACTTGTGCGGCCCTTGAGCCCGCGCGGCATAGAGCCCGTAGGGGCGGATGTGGCGCGAGTCGTGGACGACGCCGCTCGGCAGGACATGGCGCGCCTTGTCGGCGAGGGCGGCGGAACCGGGAGTGCGTTCTCTATAGGCGCGTTCGATGCCGCTGTTGGTGGCAGGATCGGGCATGGGGAGGCCTCGCGAATGTCGGGGTGCTTGACGAACATCAGGATTGCACGCGAGATAGCCTGCTGTCAGCAGAGGAAAACGAGATGACCCGCGCCTTCACCGCCGCCGCCGCCCAGTTGGGGCCGATCGCCCGCAATGAAAGCCGGGCCTCGGTCATCGCCCGCATGGTCGCGCTGATCGAACGGGCCGCGGCGGCCGATTGCCGCTTTGTCGTCTTCCCCGAGATGGCCTTGACGACCTTCTTTCCACGCTGGCTGATCGAGGACGCGGAGGAGGTCGCGAGTTTCTTCGAGGCGGAGATGCCAGGGCCGGAAACGCGGCCGCTGTTCGAGGCCGCGCGGACCCACGGCATCGGATTTTACCTCGGCTATTGCGAGCGCGCGGCGGAAGGCGAGGGCGCCGACCACCTCGGTTTCAACACCTCGATCCTGGTCGATTCGAGCGGCGTTGTCGTCGGCAAGTACCGCAAGGTGCATCTGCCGGGTAACGCGGTTTACGACCCGGCGCTGAAGCTGCAGCATCTTGAGCCCTGGTATTTCATCGACGGCGATCTCGGCTTCCCGGTTTTTGAGATGCTCGGCGGCAGGCTCGGCATGCTGCTGTGCAACGACCGGCGTTGGCCGGAGGCGTGGCGCATGCTCGGTTTGCAAGGCGCCGAGCTGGTCTGTCTTGGTTACAATTCGCCGGCCCAGTTGCCCGACAACCCGGCGCAGAACGCCCTGCGCAAGATGCACCATTTGCTGCCCATGCAATCGGCAGCTTACCAGAACGGCACCTGGATCATCGCCAGTGCCAAGGCCGGGCCGGAAGAGGGTTGCGACATGATGGGCCATTCCTGCGTCATCGCCCCCTCGGGCGAGCTTGTCGCCCTTAGCGCCGGCCTCGGCGACGAGCTTTTGCCCTATAGCATCGACCTCGACGCAACCGCCGAATACAAACGCTTCTTCGACTTCAAGACCTATCGCCGGCCGGAGTGCTACGGGCTGATCGCAGCGCCTCACAAGTAGCATATTGCCGGCCTCTCACGGCCAGGTATTGAGAAACTGCCAGAGCACCGAGACCGCCGCAGCGAAGTCGTCGAGATCCATGGCCTCGTCGGGGTTGTGGCTGCCCTCGGCGTTGCGGACGAAGAGCATGGCGCTGGCGATGCCGGCCCCGGCCATGACCGCGGCGTCGTGGCCGGCGCCGCTCGGCATGCGCAGGATCGGTATCCCGGCCGTTTGGGCGCAGGCTTCCAGGCGCGCGATCAGTGCCGGCGTCATGCGGGCGACGGGCCAGGTGAATTCGGGTCCGAAGTCGATGACGACGCCGCGCGTTTCGGCAATCTCGTCCCGCAGGCGCGCGCAGTCGCGGCGGAGTTCGTCGAGGACGCCCGCGTCGGCGCCGCGCACGTCGAGGCTGAAGGCCACCTCGCCAGCGACACGGCTGCCGCCGTGCAGGGCCGGATCGGTCGCGACCTGCCCGAAGGTGAGAGTGACGGCCTGACCCGCCGCTTCGATGCGGTCCCAGGCGGCTTCGAGGCCGGTCACCAGATCGGTCAGCCCGAGGACCGCGTCCTGGCGGTGGCGGCGCGGTGTCGCGCCGGAGTGATCCCAGGCGCCGACGGCGCGCGCCTGCATGTAACGAAAACCGCCGTTGATCGCGGTGACCAAACCGAGCGGCAGATCAGCGCCGACCAGCACCGGACCCTGCTCGATATGCACCTCGACGAAGGCGCCGATGTCGTCCGGCCGCAACAGGGCCTCGCCCCGCGCCACCCCCTCGGGGTCGAAGCCGGCCGCGCGCATGTGTTCGGCCAGACTTTGACCCGTGTCCGAACGCGGCGTCTCCAGCAGGGCGGCGGCGAGCCGGCCGAGCGCCGCCTCGCTGCCGAGATAGGACAGCGGGAACCAGGCCGCCTCCTCGGCGCGGAAGGCAACGACCGTGACGTCGCGCGGCGGCATAAAGCCCCGCGCCCGTGCCTCGGCGATCAGCGCCAGTCCCGCGACGACGCCGGCGGCGCCGTCGTAATTGCCGCCGTGCGGCACGCTGTCGAGGTGCGAGCCGAGTAGCAGGCGCTGCGCCCGGCGGTCGCTGCCCGGCAGCGTCATCAGAAGGTTTCCGGCAGGGTCGATAGCGATCTCGCAGCCCAGCGCCTCGGCCTCGTGCCGCGCCAGGTCGTGGGCAGCCTGTTCGCTGGGACCATAGGCGGCGCGGGTGACGCCGGGTGGATCGGCGGTGCCTTCGGCGAGCGCGGAGAAGACGCGGCGGGCGAGAGACTGACGGGCGCTCATGGGAGTATCGCAATCGCCTGGGACGCGGCGAATTGACCGTAAGGACTACCAGTGCTCAACGGTCGGCCTGCTCGAGAGTTCGATCCAATTCCCGCAGGACGCTGTCCAGATCATAGGTACCGTCACGATCCGCTTCCCTGCGCACAGTTTCCAGCATTGCGTTGAAACTGCTTCGGCGTTTCTCGGTATCCTGAAGAATGCGCAGGCCGGCGCACACGACTTCGCTGACGTTCTCGTATTGGCCTTCCGCGACACAACCCCGCGCAATGGCTTCGAGATCCGGTGTGAGATGAACGGCCGTCCCCATGAGAACCTCGGTATCAATGATCAGTATGTCGTGGGCCACGCGTTTGGAAAATGCAAGACCAGTGTACGGCGCTCTCGTGGCTTGACACCGCGGAGGATTTCTCCTCGATCCCATTCAACCCGGTCTCTTCACCAATTGACAGGCGCGCGACGGCGGCGCTGTGGTAGCGTAGGTGCAAAAAAGGGGATGAGGGGCAAATGAAAATCGCGATTGTCGGCGCCGGAGCCATGGGCTCGATCTATGCGGCGCTTCTGTCCGATGCCGGCCACGAGGTCTGGGCCATCGATACTTGGCGGGCGCACATCGAGGCTATCCGCGACACCGGCCTGCGGGTCGAGGGCGCCAGCGGCGACCGCACCGTTACCGCGTTGCACGTCGCCACCGAGGTGGCGTCGGCCGGCGCCTGCGATCTTTATGTCATCGCCACCAAGGCCTCGGGCGTCGGTCCGGCGGCGCGTGGAATCGCGCCCTTGATGCGCGCCGACTCGCTGGTCCTGACCATCCAGAACGGCCTCGGCGCCGGCGAGCGCATCGCCGAACACATGCCAACCGAAAACGTGCTGCTCGGCGTCGCCGAGGGTTTCGGGGCCTCGATGAAGGGGCCCGGCCATGCCCACCACAATTCCATGCGGCAGATTCGCATCGGCGAGTTGAACGGCGGCCTGACCCCAAGGCTCGAGAGGGTTGTCGCAGTTTGGCAAGAGGCCGGCTTCCAGGCCCGCGCCTTCGAAGACATCAGCCAACTCGTTTGGGAGAAGTTCGTCTGCAACGTCACCTTCAGCGGGCCCTGCACGGCCTTTAACTGCACCATCGGCGAGGTTATGGCCGATCCGGAACGCTGGGCCGTCGCCTTGGGCTGCGCGCGCGAGGCCTACCGCCTGGGACAGGCCAAAGAGATCGCCTTCTCCTTCGACGACCCCATCGACTACGTCACAACGTTCGGCGCGAACATGCCGCATGCCCGCCCCTCGATGCTGCTCGACCACATGGCCGAGCGCCCCTCCGAGCTCGACGCCATCAACGGTCAGGTGCCGGTCTTGGGCGCGGAACACGGCATCGAAACACCCTATAACCAGACCCTTTGCGCCGTTCTGCGCGCCCGCGAGGCGGCCTTTCCACCGCTACGACGCTGAAAGTCGGGAGCGCATAGACCAGGAGCGAGCCTAGATGTCAGATGTGCCGAGCATCCCAACCCGCGACCTCATCGGTTACGGCGACAGCCCGCCGGCCGTGGTCTGGCCCGGCGCGGCCCGCGTTGCCGTCAACTTCTGCGTCAACTACGAAGAGGGCGGCGAGCGCTGCGTCCTCAACGGCGACGACCGTTCGGAATCGCGCCTCGCCGACGTCGACGTCGAAAGCCGCCTGGGGCGGCGCGATCTCAACATCGAATCGAGCTACGAATACGGCTCGCGGGTCGGCTACTGGCGCCTTATCAAGGCCTTCAGCGAGCGCGGCTTGCAGGCGACGGTCAATCTGGTCGGCCTTGCCGGCGAACGGAACCCCATCGCTTTGCGCGCCATGATCGACGCCGGCTTCGACCTGCAGCCGCACGGCTGGCGCTGGATCGACTACGACACCCTGACCGAGGCGGAAGAAGCCGCCTATCTGGCCAAGAGCATCGCCCAGGTCGAGGCGCTGACCGGCAAGCCGCCGCTCGGCTACTACGCCGGGTTGCCGTCGATGAACACCCGCCGTCTGGTCGCCCGGGCCGGAAACTTCCTTTACGACTCCGACGTCTACAACGACGACCTGCCCTATTGGTCGCCGGACTATCCCGGCCTGCTGCTGGTGCCCTATTCGCTCGACACCAACGATTCGCGATTCGGCCGCGGCGAAGCCGGCTATCAGATCGCCGACGAGTTCTTCGCCTACCTCAAGGACTCCTTCGACCAGCTCTATGCCGAAGGCGCGACCCATCCGAAGATGATGACTATCGGCCTGCACGCCCGCCTCATCGGCCGCCCCGGCCGCATCGGCGCCCTGCAGCGCTTTCTCGACTACTTGCAAGCCCAGGAGCGGGTCTGGATCTGCCGCCGCGACGACATCGCCCGTCACTGGGCGGAGAATCACCCAAACCCGGCAGCAGCGGAGCCGGCCCGGATCTGAACGTTAAAAATCCATTTTTCAGGACCCGCTCGGTGAGCGGGCGCAGCCCGCGCGAATCCGACAATAATCTAGCGGCCGACCCTGCGATCTCTTAGTCTTGCGCGCCACGCCTTAACCTGGAGGCTTCGCGTGAACGGAACCGATCCGGCTCTAAAAGATCTGCTGGCCGCAAAGTCATTTACTTCAGGCTACGTCCCGGAGATGGGCGTCCACGACGAAATGATGGATGCCAATGGTGGCATTCGCCCGCATTGGCACAAGTTCCTCGACGAACTGGGGCATCTTACCGACTTGGAAATCGCGCAGGTGTGGGAAACGGCGCAACGCCTGGTTCGGGAAAACGGCACCACCTACAATGTCTATGACGATATCGGGCAATCGGACCGGCCATGGCGCATGGATCCGATCCCCTTTCTCATCGGCGGCGAGGAGTGGCGAAGCCTAGAGGCCGGACTGATCCAGCGGGCGCGATTGCTTAACGCCGTGGTCGACGACATTTACGGCGAGCAGGCATTGCTTGCCCAGGGATTGTTGCCGGCTCCGCTGGTGCTGGGGAACCCGAATTTTCTCCGGCCACTGCATGGCATTTCTCCGCGCCAGGGCGTGCATCTGCATTTTCTCGCCTTCGACTTGGCGCGGGCGCCGGATCGGCGCTGGTGGGTCCTCAGCGATCGCACTCAGGCGCCGTCGGGAGCCGGCTATACGCTCGAGAACCGCGTCGTCCTGGCGCGCGCGTTGCCGGATATTTTTCGTGATGTACAGGTCCAGCGCCTCGCCAGTTTTTTCCAGTCCTTGAGTGACAACCTCATTGAAAAGACGGGAAAAGACGACCCTCTCGCCGTGCTTCTGACTCCCGGGCCGCACAGCGAAACCTATTTCGAGCACGCCTACCTAGCCCGCTATCTTGGTTTTCAGATGGTGCAAAGCGCCGACCTGACGGTCCGCGACAACAAGGTCTATATGAAGACCCTCAACGGCCTGAAGCTGGTGGATCTGATTTTCCGCCGAGTCGACGGCGAGTT
>JAJFGM010000203.1 GCA_021776145.1 Kiloniellaceae bacterium
GAGGCCGGCGTCGCCGTCCGGGCCGCCGATGACAAAGCGCCCCGTCGGATTGACGAAGAACTTGTCCTCCTCGCACATCCAGCCGTCGGGCAGGGAGGCCATAACATGGGGACGCACCAGTTCGCGCACGTCGTCCTGGGACAAGGACTCCCCATGCTGGGTCGAGACCACCACCGAGGTGGCGCCGACCGGTTTGCCGCCGACATATTTCAGGGTGACCTGGCTCTTGGCGTCGGGGCCGAAGCCGCTGTCGGAGTCGCCATGGCGGGCGTCGGCCAGATTGCGCAGGATTTTATGGGACAGGTGAATCGGCGCGGGCATCAAATCCTCGGTCTCGCGGCAGGCATAGCCGAACATGATGCCCTGATCGCCGGCGCCTTCGTCCTTGTTGCCGGCGGCATCGACTCCTTGCGCGATATCCGACGACTGATTGTGCACATAGACATGAACATCGGCCTTTTCCCAATGGAAACCGTCCTGTTCGTACCCGATGTCCTTGACCGCATGTCGCGCGATCTGATCGATCATTTCCGCGTTTACCTCGGAAGGCCCGCGCACTTCCCCGGCGAGGACCACACGGTTGGTCGTCGATAGGGTCTCGACGGCGACACGCGATAACGGGTCGTGCCCGAGGAAAGCGTCGACGACAGCATCGGAAATTCGGTCACACACCTTATCGGGGTGACCTTCCGAAACAGACTCGCTGGTAAAAAGATAGCTGCCTTTGCGCACGCTTCGCTCTCCTTATGATCAATCGCTCAACCGTTCGAGGCTTCATCCAGTCGCAAATTCCCCGTGCGGTACTTCCCGCGCGAACATGAGCCGAGTGCAACGGCGCCATGCTGGAATGGCTGATTCGACCGGCCTCGGCCTCTACAAAAGGTCCAATTCTCCGAGCCGCGCCGGCGATCCAACACCCGATGACAAGGGCGTCCCGACAGACGCTGGTTAACTCGGCGTGTTAAACAAAGCCGTCGCGGATCGCAAGCATTTCCCGCGACCGAGCTTTCGCAGTACCGCCGTAACGCGAGCTCGCGCGAAAGTTCCGCTGGGTCGGTGTGCTTTGAGAGGGCGCGATCCGGTCCGCAAGCTTGGCGCCTATCTTACCGGAAACATCGCCTAACGCCTGCGCCCCGCGGCGGACAGGAAGGCGGCAGCGGTCAAAAGCGCGATGAGCGCGAGGACCGCCCAATTCCCAACCCGGGCATAGGGCGTGAGGCCGTCATTGGCACGAGGCAGGGGCGCATCAATGACCCCCACCCGGTTCAACGTCAGGCTGGAAACAACGCGACCATAGCCGTCGATCACCCCCGAAATGCCGGTGTTGGCGGCACGCACCAAGGGCAAACCCTCCTCGACCGCCCGCAGTCGGGCCGCGGCAAAGTGCTGGTAAGGGCCAGACGAGGCGCCGAACCAGGCATCATTGGTGATATTCAGCAGCCAGCGTGGGCGTTCGCTCGACTCCGCGACGACCGAACCCGGAAAGATCACTTCATAGCAGATCAGGGGGCTGAATGGTGGCAGGCCCGCAAGGTCAAGGGTGCGTCGTCCAAGGCCCGGTTTGAAATCGCGCGTGCCCGCCGTCATCTTGGTTGCCGGCAGAAATTCGCGCAACGGCACGTACTCGCCAAAGGGCACGAGATGGTGTTTGTCGTAACTGCCGGCCAGCCTGCCGAGCGCATCTACCGCGACAAGACTGTTCCACAAGTCACCGCCCTCGGCTTCGCCGCGTGGCGCGCCGGTGAGCAAAAGACCGCCCGGCGGCACCACTTGGGAAAGACTGCGGGGCAATGCGGAGCCCTGATTTAAGAGGAAGGGGACCGCCGTCTCGGCCCAGATGACATGCGTCGGGGACGGGCCCTGCTTGGCCACCGACAACTCCATTTGTCGCACCAAATGTTGACGCCGCAGTTCCGGTCGCCACTTCAGGGCCTGATCTATGACCGGCTGCACGATGCGCAGACGCACGCCTTCAACCGTGTCGCTGCCGACCGCCGGCGCCAAGGCCAGGCGCCAAGCACCTCCACCCCACGCCAACAGTGGCAGCAGCAAAAGGGCTATTGCCTGGCGCCTACCCTTTCGATCGCCAGCTTCCAGCCACAGGACCGGCGCCGAGGCGGCCAGCACGGCCAACACGCTCAAACCCCAAACGCCGGTCAGCGCCGCCAGTTGCATCATTGCCGGCGAAAAACTCCAGACCGTCCCCAGCAGGTTCCAGGGAAATCCCGTCAACACCCAGGCACGCAGCCATTCCACGCTGAGCCAGGCCGCCGCGAGCAAAAGCACGCGCGCCAAACCCGCAAGGCGACACCGCGCCACCAGATACAGGGCCAGGGCGGGAAACAACGCCAAACCCGCGGCCAGGCCGGCGACCGCAAAAGGCATCAGCACCGCGTGCCGCGACGCATCGACCAGAAAGGCGATGCCGACCCAGTAGAGGCCGGCGATGAAATGACCGAAGCCGAAGCTCCAACCGATCAACGCTGCCTGGCGCGGGCGCGCGCAACCCGATAGCAAAAGAAGCAGCCCGCAAAAAGCCGGGATCAGCAGCGGCACCAGATAGAGCGGCGGCAAGGCCGCAGCGCTGCATAGACCGCAGGCAATGGATAGGCCCTGGCGCCGCCAGCCTCCTAAACGCTCAATCCGGAGTATCCACCCCTGCCAAGTCGCACCACGAGAAGACGACGACGGCGAGGGCTCAGTCGATTTCATGCGCTTCCCGCGGCCGCGACGGCAGGTTGCGGATGCGCAGGCGCTTAACTCGCCGGGGGTCGGCTTCGAGAACCTCGAAACTGATTCCACTCTCGGAATGCACGATCAGCTCACCGCGGGTCGGAACGCGACCGGCAATGGCAAACAGCAGGCCGCCCAAAGTGTCGATATCCTCTTCCTCGTCCTCTTTCGAAAAGACTGGCCCAACCAGCTCCTGAAATTCCTCTGTGGTCACCCGGGCATCGGCGACCAGCGATCCGTCGGGACCGAACACAAGCTGGCGCTCATCGGAGACGTCGTGCTCGTCCTCGATCTCGCCAACGATCTCCTCGACCAGGTCTTCGATGGTAATTAGGCCGTCAATGCCGCCGAACTCATCGACAACCAAGGCCATGTGAACACGCGAAAGGCGCATTTCCAATAGCAGGTCGAGCACCCGCATCGACGGCGCGACAACCAGCACGCGACGCACGATGTCGGCAAGATCGAAAGGACTCTCACGCTGTAGATACCCAAGGACGTCCTTAATGTGGACGATGCCGATTACCTCATCGAGCACTTCGCGATAGACCGGCAGGCGAGAATGTCCGAACCGGCTCAGGGTCTCGACCAACTCGTCGATCGGCGTCGCCAGTTCGACGGCGACGATATCGGCGCGCGGAATCATAACGTCATACGTGGTCATGTCGTGCAGCTTGAGGATATTGCCGAGCATCAACTTTTCATTTGAGCCGATCGGCGGCAGGCGGGATTCGTCGGTTTCCTTGTCCTCAATCTCACCGATTATTTCTTCGATGGTTTCGCGCAGCTGCGAATCGCCGTTACGCAAGCCGAAAAGGCCGCGCAGCCATCTCAATACCGCCGCCAGCCCTTGCGACTCTCCGCCCGTTCGGCGCGACGCCTTTCCGTTGCCTGAGACCTCGGCCATATTCCGGTCCTATCCGGTCACGCCAGGGATCACGGTCACAGGGTCGCCGGCATAGGGATCGGCGACGCCGAGATCCGCCAGGATCAGGGCTTCCAGGCTCTCCATGCGCTTGGCATCGTCGGCGCAATGATGATCGAAGCCGAGCAGGTGCAAGACGCCATGCACGACCAGGTGACATAGGTGGTCGGCAGGCGACTTTTGCTGCTCGGCGGCTTCCCGCAGGAGGGTTTGGCGTGCCAGCACGACGTCGCCGAGGAGCATTGGGCCAGGCTGCTGTGCGCCATGCGGGCTGATGGCGTCGGACATGTCGATGTTGGCAAAGGCGAGGACGTTGGTCGCCGTGTCGCGGCCACGGTAGTCACGGTTGAGTGCCTGGACACGATTGTCGTCGGCCAGAACCAAACTGATCTCGCAGTCGGCGAATCCTTCCGGTAGCGCCCGTTTGAAGGTCGCCATTGCGGCGTCGCGCGACAAATTCTCGACAGAGGGAAATTCCGCCCACCAGTTGTGGTCGAGCACGGAGACTTCAACCTCTGTGCCGATACTGTCTGGGTCGTCGCTCATGGTATCCGCAAGGTCCGGCCTGCTGTGCACGCGTGGTTCATCTGTCTAGCCGCGAGGGAACAGGTCGGTTTCCGCGTCGCCGCTGGCCGCGTCATAGGCTTGAACAATCTTGGTCACCAGAGAATGGCGCACCACGTCCGCGGCGGTGAACTGCACGAAGGCCACTTCGTCCAATTTTGCCAGGATGTCAACCGAATCACGCAATCCAGAGGGATGTCCCGGCGGCAAATCGATTTGCGAGAGATCGCCCGTCACAACCATCTGACTGTTCTCGCCCATTCTGGTTAAGAACATCTTCATCTGCACGGGCGTTGTGTTCTGTGCCTCGTCCAGAATGACGAAGGCGTTGCTCAGGGTGCGGCCGCGCATGAAAGCCAGGGGGGCGATCTCGATTTCGCCGCTGGTCAACCGGCTAACGACCTGCTCGGCCGGTAGCATGTCGTAGAGCGCGTCATAAAGCGGGCGCAAATAGGGGTCGACCTTATCCATCATGTCGCCGGGCAGAAAACCTAGACGCTCACCGGCCTCCACTGCCGGCCGCGACAGGATAATGCGCTCGACCTCGCCCTCGACGAGCCGAGATACGGCCACGGCCACGGCCAGATAGGTCTTTCCCGTACCGGCCGGTCCGACACCAAAAACCAGCGGGCTGCTACGCATTGCCCGCACGTAGGCCGCCTGGCCCGGCGAGCGCGGCGACAGGCGCCGCTTGCGCGTAATGATTTCGGTCTCTTCGGAGTAGACCAGTTCGGCCGCCTCGCCGCCCGACTGCCGCGCCAGGCGCACGGCGGCGTCGACATCCGCATCGCCGACCTCCAATCCCCTGACCAGGCGTTGATACAGCGCCTCCAAGACGGCCGCCGCGACAGTGATGGAATCCGCCGTCCCGGTGATCTGCAAGTGATTGCCGCGCGAGGCCAAGACAACGCCGAGCTGCTGTTCGATCCTAAGGAGATTTTGGTCGTGTTCGCCAAACAGCGGCGGCAACAGCGCGTTGTCTTCGAACTCGATGTCGCGGGTCAGATTGGCCTTTGCGGGCTTGCGCAGGCGATTTGAGCTCAAGCCGGTACTCCTAGGGTCTGTGGACACCGATTGTCGCTTAGTATGGCGCCCGCGTCACATAATTCCAAACGCCCTGCCAAGCTGTTGGGATGACCGGTCTCGATGTGGACGGGCAACAGGGCGCCGCGCAGCCGTGGCACCGCCGGCACAGGCACCGTCACATGCACAGACTGCATATGGGGACTGCGGCCGACGATCTGGCCCGGTTTACGGCCCGGGGCGTCGAACAGAACCATCATCTCGCGCCCCTCGGAAGCACGGTTGAAGGCGATTTGCTGTTCACCGAGTAGCATTTGCAGGCTGGCCAAACGCTCGCTCTTGTCCGCTTCGGAGACCTGGGTTTCCGCCAGACTGGCCGGTGTACCAGGGCGCGGACTATACTTGAAGGAATAGGCCTGGGCGTAGCCTATGTCCGTCACCAGACGCAGCGTCGCGGCGAAATCCGCGGCGCTCTCGCCGGGGAATCCAACAATAAAATCCGACGACAAGGCCAGATCCGGCGCGGCGTTGCGCAAGCGCTCGACGATGCGTCGGTAGTCCTCGGCGCTGTGGCCTCGGTTCATCGCCTCGAGGATACGGTCAGAGCCGGACTGCACCGGCAAATGCAGATAGGGCATGAGCTTGCTCTCGACTGCATGAGCAGCAATCAGCTCGTCGTCGACGTCGCGCGGGTGCGAGGTGGTATAGCGCAGCCGGCGCAGGCCATCGATTTCGCAAATCCGCCGCAGCAGCCGTCCCAGCCCCCAGACTTTCCCGTCCGCGCCCGCACCGTGGTAGGCGTTGACGTTTTGGCCAAGCAGCGTCAATTCCAAGGCTCCGCCGGCCACCAGCCGTTCGGCTTCGGCGACGACATCGGCGACCGGTCGCGAGTATTCGCTGCCCCGGGTATAGGGCACGACACAGAACGTGCAGAACTTGTCGCAACCTTCCTGGACGGAGAGGAATGCCGTGGGCCCCTGTCGATGACTTTCCTCGGGCAGGTGATCGAACTTTGACTCCAGCGGGAAATCAGTGTCGAGCACGCCACCACTGCCCCGCAGGCTACGCGCCACCAACTCTGGCAAGCGATGATAGGTCTGGGGCCCAAAAACCATGTCGACCTGCGGTGCGCGTCGCAAGACCTCCGCGCCCTCGGCCTGGGCGACGCAGCCGGCGACGGCGATGATCATGCGCCCTCCCTGACGGGCACGCAGCTCCTTTTGAGCCTTCAATCTGCCGAGCTCGGAGAATACCTTCTCGGCTGCCTTTTCCCGAATGTGACAGGTGTTGAGGATCACCATGTCGGCATCCTGCGAACTTGGCCACGGCATATAGCCCAACGGCGCCAATACATCGCTCATACGGTGCGAGTCGTAGACGTTCATCTGGCAACCGTAGGTCTTGATGAAAAGTTTCTTTTGCACCTGACGAGTTATCCTTACCCAATCTTTGTTCAGCAAGCCGCGAACGCCCCGTGTGAGCCGATTCCACGATCCGTACCGCGAACACTCCGAGCTGCAAGGCCACCGGCAAAGTTGCATCCAGTGACGGTCAGCTTCCGAAACGGGGTTCAACTTGAATGCTGGATTCGGCCAATTTCACACGAGATCCTAACTTACCCGCCGCGCCGAGCATTCTCGGCTCAGGCCGATACCGCCGTCTCGCTCTCTTCAGCGGCGCGCGGCCTGCGGCCCGAAAGGGCAACGGCGACGCCGGCCGCCACTTCTCGTTGGCAGTGCTCGCTCAGTGTCTTTCGCGATCCGAAATCGGCAAAAGTCACCGGTTTGTGGAATTCCACCACCACCGTTACGAATCCCATGCCGATCGCTTGCCAGAGATGACTCACCAACTCCATATCGCCGTACCAGGCGAAAAGCGGTCTTAAATAGCGACCCATCGGCACGCCGTCGAGTCTCGAATAGGTGATGGAGACGGGCTGGACAACCAAGGGCTTGCCATTGGGTTCACGCTCTGCGGCGGAAAACAAGGCGCTTTTGAAAGGAAGCACCCAGTTGCCATCGCTCGACGTGCCTTCCGGAAAGAGGATCAGATCGTCACCTTGCTCCAGGCGGTCGGTGATTTGATCGCGCTGCGTTGCCGCGTGATTGACGTGCCGCTTGACGAAGACCGAGCGTTGCAAGTGCGCCAGCCAGCCAAAAAACGGCCAACGCGCCACTTCCGACTTGGCGACGAAACAACCTTTGATCAGCGAGCCGAGAACAATGACGTCGAAGTAGGAAACATGGTTGCAGACGTAGAGCGTTGGATGTTCACGCGACTGCCGGCCGCGGCGCTCGACGCGAATGCCGAGGATCTTGCATGAGCGGCCATGATACCAAAGCGGCAAGGATGCCCTGATCGGCGATTTGATCGCCAAAGCAACTATCTGTACCACCATGCAGGGTATGGTCAGGGCTAGATATCCGCTGAGCCGCGTAAGGGCGGTGAGCGGCGACCCGATATTCGGAGCGGCCATTCTTTTAGCGCACCTCGTCGTTGGCAGCGACGTCGCTGTTCTTGCGCTCATCCTTTGGTGGATCTTCGCGCATGAAGTGGCGGTAATACTTTTCCGTCACCCAGTCGGTCTTGACCACGATACAAACATCCGTCGTGCCAAACTGATCGTCAACCACGGCGCCATCGCCAACAAAGCCGCCAAGGCGCAAATATCCCTTGATAAGGGGCGGTAGGCTGCGTCGCGCCGCCGCGACGTCGATATCCTCGACCGGTAGATTGTCCATTGCGACGAAGCGTTCAGCGCGCGCGCGTGGCCGCAATGCCGGCGGCGCCAGGTGATGCTGATGCAAATAGGCAAGCGGCAAACGCAATCGTGAAAGGTCGGTTCCCGGCAGGCTCGCACAGCCGAACATGATGTCAATGGCGTGAAAACTGACGTACTCGGCGATGCCGCGCCACAGCAGTTGCATGGTCGTGCCGTTGCGGTAGGCAGCGTCAACGCAAGAACGGCCAAGCTCGAGAATTTCGCCCGGATAGGACAGGAGCGTGCCGATGTCGTATTCGCCGGGGGTGTAGAACTGGCCGCACTCGGCGGCCGCGGCCCGGCGCATTACACGGTAGGTCCCAACCACTGCCTTGGCGCTGTCGCCCTTGCTCAAATCGAGGACGAGCAGGTGATCGCAATAATCATCAAAGGCGTCGAAGTCACGCCGCGCGGCCGCCATGTCGGCCGAGGGTTTGGCCGACATTTCCTGATAGAAGACCCGATAGCGCAGCGCCTGGGCCGCGCCTATTTCTTCCGCATTCTCCGCCAATCGAATGCGTAGGTTGCGTGCGGTCACGTAGACCGGTTTTTCGGGGTTGGCTTCGATCAGGACCATATCGCTCAACAGCAGATCACCACAACGATGGGCTGCGGCCACTGTGGCCGCAACGGCCTAATCGTCGACCTCGTTTTTGCTTTTGTCGATCCGCATGCCATAAAGTTCCAGGCGGTGATCGACAAGGTCATACCCAAGTTCCTTGGCGACAATCTTCTGCAGCCTCTCGATTTCGCTGTTGGTGAACTCGATGACCTTGCCTGATTTGATATCAATCAAATGATCGTGGTGGGTTTCCGGCGTCTCTTCGTAACGCGAACGTCCCTCACCGAAATCATGCCGTTCCAGAATCGACGCTTCCTCTAGAAGCTTGACGGTACGATAGACGGTCGCGATAGAGATTCGCGGATCTCTGGCTGTGACTCGCTGGTAAACCATCTCGACATCGGGGTGGTCGGTCGACTCTGACAACACACGGGCAATAACCCGCCGCTGTTCCGTCATCTTCAACCCTTTTTCGATGCACAAGCGTTCGAGACGATCACCCATTGTCCAGCCGTACCGTTGGATCCGTTTCATCGCAATTCATCGCGCCGGCCGCTAACCTGCCGCAAGACTATAGCCGAAAAAGCGCCGTTCACCTAACGCGGAACGGCGCCTTCCCAATACCCGCTAAAGACTATTGAGAGATCAAGCCTTGCGTCGCGCGCGCGTGCCCAAGCCGATTTGCTTGGCCAGCCTGGAACGTTGCTTGGCATAGTTTGGCGCGACCATTGGATAGTCTGCCTGCAGACCCCAGCGCTCGCGATAATCCTCCGGCGTCATATCATAGGCCGTCTTGAGATGTCGCTTGAGCATCTTCAGTTTCTTGCCGTCTTCCAGACATATGATGAATTCGGGAGTCACCGACTTTTTAATCGGGATCGCCGGCGTGGGCCGTTCAACTTCTTGCTCAGCGCCTCGACCGACAGATGACAAGGTTTCGTACACCTCGCGGATGATCGTCGGCAAGTCTGTCACTACCACCGAGTTATTGGATACATGGGCGGCTACGATATTTGTTGTTAGCGACAGTAGCTCGCTCGGTGTTGCGTGCTCTGACATTGGCGTTCTTGTCCCTTGTGTTTTGTTAGCCTCTATATATAAAGCCATCTACCGTAAAGCAACAATAATTTATACTTGCACATAATACTCGAAAGTTCAGCTTCTGTCACTTCTCTATATTTACAGGGGATTCGCTCGTAGAGTCTAGGTAATCCCCCGAGCACTTCGCGCATCTGGCGAAAGTTATGTTTGCCCCTTCAAAATGTCGGTTCATCGTCGTCCAGGCAGATCGTAAGCAGCACCGCCGCAATCCTTGGGCCGGCCTCGCGCCTGTAATATCCTTTCCGGCGACCGGCTGGAACAAAACCCTCACCGGTGTATAGCGCCAGGGCGCTGGCGTTGTCGGCGGCCACTTCCAAATGCAGTCTCGCAACACCGCGTTCTTGGCACAGCCGCCGCGCTTCCCCCAGCAACCGGCGAGCAAGACCGCGGCGCCTAAAGCCCGGGCAGACACCCAATGAGAGAATTTCAGCCTCATCGGCGGCACTGCGTGCCAAGAGAAAGCCGGCAGGCACGGTTTCGTGACTGATCAGCAGGGCCCAGACACCCGGCGATGCAAGCAGTTCGGCGACCGCCGCTTGACTCCAAACCTCGGCAAGCGTGACGGCACCGGCGAAACAACGCGCCTGCAATTCGGCGATGACCGCTGCCGAGGCCAGGCCGCCCTGGTGCACGGCGATGCCGCTCATGGCCTCGGCGTCGCCGCCCGCGCTGGCAGGGTCACGTCCGGCTCGCGCAGATAAAGCGGCTGGACCGTTGCAGGCCGGCTGTCCAGATCTTTGCCGGCCGCCAGGCTGGCCACCCAGGCCGCGTCGATCGCACCCGTCAAGGTCGCCAGCTCGACGG
Source organism: Kiloniellaceae bacterium (assembly GCA_021776145.1). Classification (GTDB taxonomy): domain Bacteria; phylum Pseudomonadota; class Alphaproteobacteria; order Kiloniellales; family Kiloniellaceae; genus JAJFGM01. The sequence continues at coordinate 10,474 of JAJFGM010000203.1, forward strand.
CACGGCCCGCTTGGCGCAGCGCCGGCAGAGCCTGTTCGGCTGCATCGCCGGCGAGCAGCAGCGGTCCAGCCGGCAAGACAGCGTCGAGATCGGCCGGCGCCAGAGCCCGCGGAGGGCCAAGGGCCGACTGACAGCTGGGCCCGGGGCCAGCGCCAGAAAACGCTTGTGCGTATAATTCGCTGCGTTTGGCATCGAGTGCCACCACCAGCTGACGGCCATCGATTTCGGCAGCGGACAATGCCGCCGCCACGGTCTCGAAACAGGTCACCCCGAGCAACGGCAACCGCCAGGCGAGGGCCAGACCGCGCGCTGTCGCAAGACCAATGCGCACTCCGGTAAAGCCGCCGGGCCCACGCGTCACCGCCACGGCGTCAAGATCCGCAAAGGCGACACCCGCGCGCGCCATCACCTCGCCAACCATCGGCACCAGGCGCTCCGACTGGCCGCGCGGCATGACCTCAAGGCAAGTGGCGACGACACCGCCCTTCGCCCAGACCGCCGCCGAGCAGGACGTGCCGGCCGCGTCGAGCGCAAGCAGGGTACGGGCGTGCGTACTCAAAGGATCTGACACGCCTCGTCGAAGCCCAGTCGAGGTTGGCGCGCATGCAAGGCGCTAGGATCCCCGTAACCCAGGTTACATAGGAAATTCGAGCACAACGGTCGTGCGGCAAAAAACTCGGCGTCAATCTTGGCATTGTCAAAGCCCGACATGGGGCCGCAATCAAGGCCGAGGGCACGCGCCGCAAGCATGAAGTAGGCTCCCTGTAGGCTGCCATTGCGGAAAGCGGCTTCGGCAATGGCTTTGGGTTTACCGGCGAACCACGCTCGGGCATCGTTGTGCGGCGATAGTCGCGGCAAGTTCTCGTAGAACTCCATGTCGTTGGCAATGATGGCGACCACCGGAGCGGCCATCGTTTGATCCACGTTGCCGGTCGAAAGGGCCGGCTTCAGGCGCGCCTTCGCGGCCTTGGTTTTCAGGAAAACAACGCGCATCGGGCTGCAGTTGGCGCTTGTTGGGCCGAGTTTCGCAAGGTCATAAACCGCCTCCAGCAAGACATCACTGACGTCGCCTTGCAGCCAGGCACGATGCGTGCGCGCCTCACGAAACAGTATATCCAATCCACTATCGCTGACGATCTTGCTCACGCTGCGCCTCTTCGTTCGGCCGGGTTCAATTCAAACTGCGGCAATCTTCGCTCAAATTGCCGGCTTTCGTGGCAACTTGGGGGCCGCGCGGAAATGCTATACCCCCTCAGCGCCCGATAGGGTATCAAAGGATGCGCAAATCTGAGGGTGATGGTGATTATGTATTCCCTACTGTGGGGTGTTCGAGACGTGCCGGCGGCGCTTCGCGCTTTGTTAACTAGCAGCCTTTTGCTCGCCATCGGTTTCGGCAACCAGGCCGCTGCCGCCGCCGCGACCGCCGACGGCAGCGCGGCGGTATTGATGTACCATCGCTTCGGGGAAGACCAGTTTCCCTCGACCAACATACGGCTCGAGCAGTTCGAAGCACATCTGGCGGAGCTGACCGCCGGATCGTACAACGTCTTACCGCTGCCCGACATCATCACGGCCTTGCGCCAAGGACAGACACTGCCCGACCGCAGTGTCGCCATCACCATCGACGACGCCTTTCTGTCCGTCTATCGCGAGGCCTGGCCAAGGCTGAAAGCCGCTGGGCTGCCCTTTACGCTTTTTGTTTCAAGCGAACCTCTGGACCGCGGGTTGCCAGGCTACCTGAGCTGGGAGCAGCTGCGCGAAATGAACGCCGCAGGCGGCATGACCGTTGGTCATCACGGTCACAAGCACAGTCACATGACGCGTCAAACTGCGGACGACAACCGTCGGAATCTCGCTCACGCCAGCGACC
>JAJFGM010000204.1 GCA_021776145.1 Kiloniellaceae bacterium
CCTGACCGGCACCGGCGCGCAGGATACCGCCATCGCCCGTTTCGCCTTTGGGCGCGCCACGGCCAAGGGCATGGGCAACAGCATCGAGGCCTGAGCACCACCAAGTACGCCGAGCACGCCAGTAGAAGGAAGAGCCAGTCATGCCGCATTTCGAGCAACCCGAATAACAAAAACGCATGGCCGCCACACTCTCTGCCATGGCCGAGCGGGGCATCGACCTGCTGCTCTCCACCAATCCGGCGAACATGTGCTACCTGACCGGCTACGACGCCTGGTCCTTCTACGTGCACCAGCTGGTCGTCGTCACCGCCGAGGACTCCCAGGCGCTGTGGATCGGCCGCGGTATGGACGCCAACGCCGCCCGTGTCACCACCTTCCTGCCGAGCGAGAACATCCACGGCTATCCCGACGACTACGTGCAGTCGACGATCAAACATCCCATGGACTACGTCGCCGATCTGATCCGCGAGAAGGGCTGGGCCGGGCGCCGTATCGGGGTCGAACTCGACACCTTCTATTTCACGGCGGCCTGTTTTGAAGCGTTGAAGCGCAATCTTCCCGACGCCCGCTTCGTCGACTGCACGACGCTGGTCAACTGGGTCAAGATCATCAAGTCGCCGCAGGAAATCGCCTACATGGAACGTGCCGCGCGCATCATCGAAAAAACCATGGCGGTCGGCATCGAAATGATCGAGCCGGGCCGGCGCCAATGCGACGCCGCCGCCGCCATCGCCCAGGCGCAAATCAGCGGCACCGCGGACTTCGGCGGCGACTACACCGCGCTGATGACCATGCTGCCGAGCGGCGTCGGCACCTCGACGCCGCACATCACCTGGAGCGACGAGCCCTTCGTATCCGGCGAGGCGACCATATTGGAGTTGGCCGGCTGTCACCGCCGCTACCACTGTCCCATGGCGCGCAGCGTGCATCTGGGAAGACCGCCTCAGAAACTGGCCGACACCGCCAAGATCGTGGTCGAGGGCCTCAATCTGGCGCTCGACGCGGTCAAACCCGGAGTTACTTGCGAAGACATCGAGGCCGTTTGGAGCCGCCACATTGCCAAGCACGGCGTCATCAAGGAGTCCCGTATCGGCTATTCGACCGGCCTCAACTACCCGCCGGATTGGGGCGAAAGCACACTCTCGCTCAGGCCCGGCGACAAGACCGAGCTGCGCCCCGACATGACGCTCCACATGATCCCGGGCATCTGGCTTGACGATTGGGGCGTCGAGATCAGCGAGTGTTTCCATGTCACCGAGACCGGTGCCCGGCGCTTCTGCGACTTCCCGCAGGATCTCGTGGTCAAGGGTTAGTCTATTCAGGCAAAGGAGCCGAAACGGCGACGCGCTTCGGCCTCAGTCTCACTCCACGGGCTCACCCAATGGACCCGCCCAACAGGAACCGTCAGTTGGACAGCTGCCACTTCTGGCCGAGCTCGTCGAAAAAGCCACGCTCTCTCTTCAGGCCGATCCAGGTGTTGACGTAGTTGATCCAGACCTGATCTCCCTGCGGCAGCAGCATGGCGATCGGCGTCGGTGCTTTCGGCGCCGAAACCGGAACCACCATCATCTGCGGATATTTGGCAACCAGCTTGTAGGCTTCCACGTTCGAGGTGATGTGCGCATCGGCGCGCCCCACGAGCACTTCCTGGAAGTCACGCGCCGGGGCCTCGACGATGCTGTGCTTGGCGTCTGGGAAGAACTCTTTGACCTGTTTTTCCTGCGTCGTGCCAAGGGTCGCGGCGACGGTCACATCGGCCTTGTTCAAATCGCTCCAATCCTTGAACCTGTCGCCGTTCTTTTTGAGGACCAGCGGCACGGTGGCGAGCGAGAAGTAGCTGTTCGAATAACCGGCCGCCTTGGCCCGCGCCGGCGAGACCGAAGCCGAACCGGTCATGTGGTACTTGCCCGAGACGACACCGCTGACCAGCGTCTTCCAATCCGTCGGCACGAACTCGACCTCGACGCCAAGATCCTTTGCCAACTCCGTCATGACGTCGATGTCATAGCCGGTATAGCCATTGGTCGCCGGGTCTTTCATGGTCATGGGGTTCCAGTCGCCCGTGGTCCCCACCTTCAAGACGCCATCGCCGAGGATCTCCTGCAGCGTCGACTGTGCCTGGGCGACCGCGGAACCAAGCACCAGCAGGCTTGAGACCAAAACGATTTTCATAACTTTCATGGAACCGATCCTCCACTGTCGACGCGAATTTTTTTTGTCCGGCCTTCCATCGTTGAAAGGCCCACATCCCCATCCTCAAAACCCCTTTCGAGGGAGAGAATTGCTATGAGATAAATTTATTGAGTGACAGTAAACTGTATGATATCGGAATATGTCAATACAAATCCGGAGATTGCGACGTCGGCGCCCCGCCTCGGGCAGGGAATCGGCTCCGGACGGACGCAATCGCGGCCCTGAACTGCCGGCGAGGATTCATGAACGCGGCCACGGAAAACGCCTCAGGCGCGCCAGCCATCGGCGATCGTCCGATCATCCAACTGGTCGCGGTCAGCAAGTGGTTCGGCGAGTTCCAGGCCCTGGCCGATATTAACCTCTCGGTCAACGCGGGTGAAAAACTGGTCGTTTGCGGGCCTTCCGGCTCCGGCAAATCGACGATGATCCGCTGCATCAACCGGCTCGAGCGTCACGAAGAAGGCCGCATCGTCGTCGACGGCATCGAACTCGACGACAGTCCGCGCAACATCA
>JAJFGM010000205.1 GCA_021776145.1 Kiloniellaceae bacterium
CGGGTCGCCAGGCGCGCATCAGCCTGCCCTACCACAGCGATGGCCGGTGGTATGCGACAGTCGTCGGCCCAGCAAGCGAGGACCGAAAGGGACATATCAAACATGCTGTGCTGTCTTTCGCGGTTCGCGACATCCAGCAGATATGGCGCGCGTTGCTGTTGCCGGAGAACTTCCGAATTTCCCTGATTACGCGCGACAACCTGGTTTGGATTGAAAGCCCCTTCAGTGCGGAACGCATCGGTAGCGCTGTCAATGGCCCTATCGGCCGCGGCTCGCCCGCGGCCGCCGGCGTCGGCGGTGACCAGGGCGTGAACCGGGAGGTGACCGGGATAGCCAGATGGCACGCCCTGCGCGATCTCGATTTGACGCTTGCCGTCACGGTCAAGGAAGCGGCAATCACCGCCATCTGGTGGGAGCGCTTTTTCACTCCCTTCGTGACGGCGGTCACGGCGATTTTCGGGTTTGCCGCCGCTATTGTGCTGGTGGGTATCTCGATTGCCCACGAGGCTGCCTATCGAGAAGAATCCCTGACGGCCCTCAGCGAGAGCGAAGCGCGGTTCCGCGACATGGCCGATGCCGCTTCCGATTGGTTCTGGGAAATGGGGCCGGACCTTCGCTTCACCTATGTCGCGGATCGCGCGCGCGAGGTCAGCGGTATCGACGTCAACACCTTCCTCGGGCGCGGCCTTACCGAGTTGGAAGGGGTTGTGGATCGCGACGGGATCGCGGGCAATGGCTACAATGATATGTTGGCGCACCGACCTTTCCGCGACATCACAATCGCGCACCACGGGAATGAAGGCGTAGATCGCTGGTTGCGCATTAACGGCAAGCCGGTTTTTGACAAGGACCGGTGTTTCATGGGCTATCGCGGCACAGGCACCGACATTACGGCGGCGCGGCGGGCCGAAGAACGCTCGGCCACGGCGCAGTCGCGTTTCACCCGCGCGATCGAGAATTCCTCGGAAGGTCTCGCGCTCTATGACCGCGACGACCGGCTGGTCGTCTGCAATCACAAGTTCCGGGAGTACCTCTTTCCCGGTCTCGAGGGCGCGATCCGTCGGGGCTCAAGTTACCGGGATCTCGTGGTCCTGTTCGCCCGCAGCGGCCGCAGCCCCGAGGCGGCAAAGAATCCCAAGGCCTGGGCGGCGGCCTGGATGCGAAGCCGCGCCAGTCAGGCCGAGAGTGTTTTCCGTCTCGCCGATGGCCGCTGGCTGCGCCATCAGGATTATCGTTCGCCGGAAGGCGATCTGATCAGCATTTACAGTGATATCACGCAGTTCAAGGAACGCGAGGCGGAGTTGTTGCGGCTGGGTGAAGAGAACAAGCGGCTGGCTGCGGCACTGACCGCGACCGAGGCCGGAGTGATAATTTCCGATCCGCGGCAACGCGACAATCCGGTGGTATTCGTCAATCGCGCATTCACCAAAATTACCGGCTATTCGGCCCGCGAAGTGCTGGGTCGCAACAGCCGTTTCCTGCGCGGTCCAAAGACCGATCGCGGCGATCTCGAACGTATGCGCCACGCCATGCGGCAGCGTACACCGATCCGCGTCGACCTCTACAGCTATCGCAAGGATGGTTCGACCTTTTGGAATCGCCTGATGGTCAATCCGGTGTTCGGCGAACACGGCGAAGTGGAGTACTTCGTCGGCATACAGGAGGACGTAACGCAGCAAAAACAGGCCGAGCAGGAACTGCGCGACACCAAGGAAATGGCGGAGCTCGCCAACCGCACGAAGTCGGAATTCCTCGCCGTCATGAGCCACGAACTAAGGACGCCCCTCAATGCCATCATCGGCTTTTCGGACATTTTGCGCAGTGAGGTTTTTGGCATGATCGGCAGCGATCGCTATCGCGGATATGCCGAAGACATCCACGATAGCGGTGTCCATCTTCTGGAACTGATCAACGACATTCTCGACTTGTCGAAAGCAGAGGCCGGTAAGATCGAGCTGAACGAGGACATCGTCGACATTCCAACGATCGCCGAGCGCTGTTTCGCCATGATCCGCCAGCGCGCCGAAGAAGCCAACGTCAGGGTCAAGATGGATGTCCCCGCAGTGTTGCCGACAGTGCGGGCCGACGAACGTCGCCTCAAGCAAATCCTCATCAATCTCTTGACCAATGCCGTCAAATTCACACCGGCAGAGCGGACCGTGCTTCTGACCGCCGAAGAGCTCGACAGCGGCCTGCGCGTGTCAGTGATCGATCAGGGCATCGGCATTGCAGAGGAAGATATTCCGCGCGTGCTGCAGCCTTTCGGTCAGGTCAACTCGGTCCTAACCCGCCACAGCGAGGGCACCGGCCTTGGCTTGCCCTTGACCAAGCACCTGGCCGACTTACACGGAGCTGCGTTCGAGATCACCAGCGAGGTTGGCAAGGGGACCACGGTGTCCATCGTCATTCCGCCCGAACGCGTTCTGGCGCGCCACGCGGCCTAGCAGTCTGTCGGATTTGAACTGAGACTATGGGCAGCGTCGGAGCTAGTCTGCTATGAAGGGGTATGACCAATTTTCGTGATTATGACCGCACTCAGCGGTTGCTTCTGCCGCCTGATCTGAGAGATTGGGTTGCCGA
>JAJFGM010000206.1 GCA_021776145.1 Kiloniellaceae bacterium
GGCAGAGGCCTCGGTCGCTTGTTTCACGGTGCATGGAATGGACCAGAACCAGACGGACTTGCTGTCCATGCTGATGCTGCCGGAGCTGCTGTACCGCTTCAACTTCCACGGCAAGGTCGGAATCGCGTCGGGCGACGCCGATGCACCGCCGGGTCCGCAGATTACGAGCTCGCCACGGCGCAGTTGGAGCGGCGAGGTCTGGAGCCGAAAGCATGAGGCGGGCCGGTTAAGACGCGGCCTGCGCAGGATGTTGCCAATGCGCATTTCGACTTCGGCGGCGGGCGATGATCTCCTCTCGCCGGGCGAGGGCGACGCGGCGAGCCTTCCCTGGATGCCGGCCTCCTGGTATCGCCGGGTTTGGCCGCGCATGAAGGCCTTCGCCCTGCCGGGCTTTTCCATGGGCCAGATCCGCATCAACCTTGTCGGCCGGGAGGCACAGGGGGTCGTCGCGCGTACGGACTATGACAGGGTCTGCGACGAGATTACCGAGTTCCTTCTGCGCGTAAAGGATGCGCGCAGCGGCCAGCCCGTGGTTGAGCGAGTCGTCCGCACGCGTCGCACCCCATCGGACAACGATCCCAAGCTGCCCGTTCCCGATCTCATGGTGATTTGGCGCGGGCGCGCGACCGACGTAGTCGACAGCCCCGACGTCGGGCGCATCGGTCCGGTGCCGTACGCGCGGACGGGGAGCCACCGCAATCGAGGATTTCTTCTTGCCAAGGGGCGCGGAATCGAGCCGGGCAGCGCTCTGCCGGACGGCTCGGCCGTCGACCTGGGACCGACAATTCTCGATATGATGGGCGCTCCGGCGCCGGGTCAAATGGATGGCGCCTCTTTGCTTTCAGCGTGTACTTCGGAGCGTGCGACCCTGAGCGAGGTTGACTGAGAGGAATACGGCTCATAGAGCAGATCCGGGTCACATGGAATCGCAAGCGGCGACCCATTGAACCGCACTAGGCGCCACTGTATTGCACGTCTTCGGTCATGGTTCTTGCGTACGTCCAGCCTGCGTGGACATCGCCCTGGTTTCCCCATCGAGGCAGCGGGCGGCTGCCAAGTTCTCGACGACAGGCCAACGCGTCCACCGAGTGAATTTCACAATAACGAAGTCTTAACCCTGTTGGGTAACGATGGGTCCGTTGGTGCGCGCCGGTTTATCCAACCAAAGGTTGCGATATGGCGCCCACACCCTAGGAGTTGTCATGAGTGACCTGAAGCAGCGGGATCTGAGCAACATTCCCGAATCGGAGCTGACCCAGGAAGAGCGTCAAGAGCTCCGCCGGCGTTTCGAGGAGTTTGTCGGCATATTGCGCCGCAAGTCAGGTGCGCCCGCGGTCGAGCCGCGCGCCAAGCGAATCCAGCGCTGGGACCCCGCCGCCATAGCCCGGCGCCACTAGACATACAGAGTCTCCCGCCGCCGCGACTCCAGCGCCACCCTTTACACAAAAGTTGTCCGTCCCCGGTCTGCGCACGGCTCGACCGGTCAGGTTCAACGCATCCGGTCGAAGCCGCTCCCGCGGATCTCGCGGCCGCGTCGCCTCAGCGGTTTCGGAAGGTGTCGAGCGTGACGACCTTGTCCGAGGCGGCGTCGCCCTTTTCGGCCTTGGTCGGTTCGTCGTCCGCGTTTTCCCCTGGCGTTTCGGTTGCCGCGGAATCCGCCTCGTCGCCGCTGTCGATTTCGTCCTCGTCGCCGAGATCGAATTGCAGTGCGAACCGAACCGAGGGATCGGCAAAGGCTGAAATAGCCTCGAAGGGAATGCTCAGGCGTTCCGGGGCGCCGGAGAAAGTCAGCGTGACGGCGAAAGCGTCTTCGCCAACGTCCAAGCCCCAGAACTGATGCTGCATGACGATGGTCATTTCGCCGGGGTAATGCTCACGCAGATGATCCGGCATTTCGACCCCGGAATTGCCGGTCCGAAAGGTGATGTAGAAGTTGTGATCCCCAGGGAGGCCGTTTTCCGCGACCAAGGTCAGGGCACGGCGCACTACCGTGCGCAGCGCGTCTTCGACCATGCGATCGTATTTAAGGGCGTCTTCTGACATGAGATTCTACGCGGACCCTATTCTTCAGAACGCTCGAACCCACCGAGGCCCGGCAATTTGGCTTCCGCCCCTTTCGGGTCGGAGGAGAGTGGGGCGCTTCTGTTGCCAGGTGCGCCCCGAACCCCGCCTGAACGTGTGAAGGCTCAGGACTTAAGTCGGCTAACCCGACCGCAATTAAGCGGCGAGGCGTGCCTCACTGTAGTTGTCATTCGCAACTATAGTTATGGCCCGATAACGGTGGAGCCATGCCGAGCGCCGAACAAATCTTTACCACGCGCGTCGATCCTGTTTCGCCCCCATGAAAGCTCGGCAACCTGCGATAGACCGCGACGCGGGGCAGGGCCGAGCTTGGAAATTGGTGGAGGCGCCGGGTACTGCCCCCGGGTCCGCTACGCTTATTCCATAAGCCCGTTTAGCGCTGTAGCCGGTTGCCCGGCATCCCCAATATAGGGATTAAGAGTTAATGAGGGAAGGTCTTGAGTGGTGTGCCGCTGGCTGCGGTCTACAGGGCGACAAAAGGGCGAGAAAGGCGGTGCGACGTAAGCCGCGTCCTGGGTGCCCGCGCCGGCTTTTTCTTGCTTCGCGGGGCTGGTCATCGCAAGGGGATTGGGTATCCTTGGAAGCAGGGGTCGCGATTCGCTGGGATCGCGGCTGAATGCGAGCCTTTCAGGGACGGCAGCCCGTGCGACAGTATCTGGATCTTATGCGCCGTGTCATCGACGAGGGTGCGGTCAAGGCGGACCGCACCGGCACTGGCACGCGGAGCATATTCGGTCACCAGATGCGTTTCGACCTGAACGCCGGCTTCCCTCTGCTGACCACCAAGAAATTGCACCTGAAGTCGATCATCTATGAACTTCTGTGGTTTCTCAAAGGCGAGACCAACATCGCCTATCTGCAGCAGCACGGCGTGCGCATCTGGGACGAGTGGGCCGACGAAAATGGCGAGCTGGGTCCGGTTTACGGCGCACAGTGGCGGTCCTGGCCGGCCGCCGACGGCCGGCGCATCGACCAGATCTCCACGCTGATCGAACAGTTGCACACCAATCCGGACTCGCGGCGCCTCATCGTTTCGGCCTGGAACGTTCCCGAAGTCGCCCATATGGCGCTGCCGCCCTGTCACTGCCTGTTTCAGTTCTACGTGGCCGAGGGACGGCTGTCCTGTCAGCTTTATCAGCGCTCGGCCGATGTCTTCCTAGGTGTGCCCTTCAACATTGCGTCCTACGCGCTCTTTACCTTGATGGTGGCCCAGGCCGTCGGTCTGAAGCCGGGCGACTTCGTACATAGCTTCGGCGACGCCCACCTCTATAACGACCATCTGGACAAGGCGCGTCTGCAACTGTCGCGTCAGCCCTTCGCGCTGCCACGGATGCGGATCAATCCGCAGGTGCGCGACATCTTCGGCTTCGACTATGACGACTTCGAACTGGTCGGCTACGAGGCGCATCCACACATCGCTGCGGCGGTTTCGGTTTGAGGACCAGGGATGTGCGCATTTCGATGATCGCGGCTCTCGCCGACAACCGCGTCATCGGACGCGACGGCGACATGCCCTGGCACCTGTCCGAGGATATGCGCTACTTCAAGGCCAAGACCCTGGGCAAGCCGGTGATCATGGGGCGCCAGACCTTCGAGTCGATGGGGCGGCCGCTGCCGCGGCGCCCCAACATCGTGGTCACTCGAAATCGCGATTTCGCCGCTGCAGATGTTGCCGTGGCGCACGATATCGAGGCCGCCTTGACGTTGGCCAAGGGCCAGCTCGGTGACGGCGACGAGGTCATGATCATCGGCGGCGGCCAAATCTACGAGCAGGCCTTGCGGTTCGCCGATCGGCTCTATTTGACGGAAATTCACGCCAAACCCGACGGTGATACCTTCTTTCCTGAATTCGACCGCGCCGAATGGCGTGAAGTCCGGCGTGAGGCGCAGGCCACGCCGGACAGTCTGGATTACGATTTTGTCATCCTGGAGCGAATTGTCGACGGCGACGGCGCGGGCTAAACTTGCAGCCCCGTAGCGTCTTCGGCCGCCGCGCCGATACCCGGCACGCCGTTTCCCGACACCATAGGAAGGAAAAACAATGGCCAACGTCAGTTCAACCGTCAATTTGCCGGTTCCGGCCCAAACCGTTTGGGCCGCCATCGGTCAGTTCAATGCCTTGCCTGACTGGCACCCGGCGGTCGAAAAAAGCGAGGTCAAACAGGAAGGCAGCGACAGGCTTCGCACGTTGTCGTTGGTCGGCGGCGGTACCATCGTTGAAAAGCTCGAAGCGCATGACGACAAGGAGCGCGTGTACAGCTATTCGATACAGTCCAGCCCGCTGCCAGTCACCAACTACCAGGCGACGCTGAAAGTCAGGCAGAGCGACAGCGGTATCGGCTGCACGGTCGAATGGTCGAGTGAGTTCGAGGCCGATGGAGCCAACGAAAGCGAAGCCCAGAAGGCCGTGCGCGGCATCTACGAGGCCGGTTTTCAGAATTTGCAAAAGATGTTCGGCGGGTGAAGCTTTGCGTCTTGTCGCGCCTTACGGCCTCGACAAATAGGGGCGTCGTTCGGTCTTGGGCCTGACGCCAACGCTGATCGTTCTCGGCATTGCCGCGGTTGTTGCCGTTGTCGCCAACATTATGACACGGCGGCCGCATGTCCCGGGCGCACCGCGCAGGGTGCCCTACCTGGGCATCCAGTTTCTGGCCATTCTCGGCGTCGTCCTGATGCTCGGTCATCTCGTCACCCTGCTCACCGGTAAACCCTTTGCCGGCCGTTCGGGTTTTTAGGCCCGTCGGGTTTCGGCCGAGAGGTTATCGCGAAAGCTAGCGTCACCCACGCGACGCCATCCAGGCTACTGCATGACGATGCTCGGGGCCCGGCGCGGACTGTCGCTTGAGGCGGCGAAGAGCTTCTGCTTAATTCGCTCGGCTATCGCAACGTAGACGCCGGCGTGTGGGCTGTCCGGCCGCGAAACGACGACCGGTTGGCCGCTGTCCGAGGTCTCGCGGATCTCCATGTGCAGCGGAATCTCGCCGAGGAACTCCATGCCCAGCTTGTCGGCTTCGCGTTTGGCGCCGCCATGGCTGAAGATGTGCGATTCGTGCCCGCAGCTGGGGCAGACGAAGACGCTCATGTTTTCGATGATGCCGAGCACCGGGACGTCGACCTTGCGAAACATGTTGAGGCCCTTGCGGGCATCGAGCAGGGCGATGTCCTGCGGTGTCGACACGATAACGGCGCCGCTCAAGGGGACCTGCTGCGCCATGGTCAGCTGCGCGTCTCCGGTTCCCGGCGGCATGTCGACGACCAGGACGTCGAGTTCGCCCCAGGCGACATCGCGCAGCATCTGCTGCAGTGCCGACTGGACCATGGGCCCGCGCCAGATCATCGGTGTGTCCTCGGCTACCAGAAAACCCATCGACATGCATTTGATGCCATAGTTTTCCATTGGCGTCAGGGTCTTGCCGTCGGGCGAATTCGGGCGGCCGGAGATCCCCATCATGCGCGGCTGCGAGGGGCCGTAGATATCGGCGTCGAGCAGTCCGACCTGCAAGTCGAGCCTCGAGAGCGCCAGGCTCAGGTTGACGGCGGTCGTCGATTTGCCGACGCCGCCCTTGCCCGAAGCAATGGCGATGATCGTCCGCACGCCGGGCACCATCGCCTGCTGGCCGGCACCGCCTTGCTGTTGCGCCGGCCGGCCGGACGCTGGCGCCGAGGGCGATGAGGCACCGGGCGATGAGGCACCGGGCGATGGGGCACCGGCAGATGGGGCACCGGCCGACTGCGGCCGCTCGGCGGTGAGGACGGCAGTGACCGAGACGACTCCGTCGAGGCGGTGGACGATCGCTTCGGCTTCCTTGCGCAGCGGCTCCATTTCGGCGCCGCGCGCGGCTTCGACCTCAATGGCGAATCCGACGTTGCCGTCCTTGATGACGACGCCCGTGACCATGCCCAAATCGACGATACTCTTTCCGCGGTTCGGATCGACCACGCCTTTCAGAGTATCGAGGACAATTTGTTCGTTAATCTGACTCATTCTTGAATTTCTCCGATCCTTGGCCAATATCCCCGAAAGGGCGATCAGGTCCGGTGCCTCGTCGCCAAGACCGCGTGTATCGGACTTGGCCATGACGGAACATCAGTTCAACAGATTTAAAAGTGAGCCGCTTTGATCGCGCCTGGCGTTAAAACCGGACCACTGGCCGCCAAACTTCACGATGGAAGCCCTGGTTTAGGTGAGCATCCGTGATATAAGGCGCGTGGTAAGGTAATTCATCCCCCGATCCGGATGCAATCCGGACGAAGAAGCGGCCCTGTAATAATAGATCGCGCCTACAGCGGCCGCGAAACGGTTGAGAGGACAGAGAGCATATGCCCTGGGAAAACAAAGGTGGCGGCGGCCCTTGGGGCGGCGGCGGTTCGGGTGGCGGCTCCGGCGGCGGCGGCGGACCCTGGGGGCGCGGCGGCGGCTCCGGTGGGCCAAGGCCGCCGGACTTCGAAGATTTCATCAAAAAAGGGCAGGACCGTTTCAAGGGCATGCTGCCTGGCGTCAGCGGGATCGGTGGCAAGGGAATTGCCGTAATCCTGGCCATCCTCGCCATCGTCTGGTCCTTCACGGGGTTCTATCGCGTGCAGCCGGATCAGCAAGGCGTGGTTCTGCAGTTCGGCAAGTGGGTCAAGACCACCGAGTCCGGCCTCAATTGGCATCTGCCCTATCCGATCGAAGACGTCATCACCCCTTCGGTGACGCAGATCAACCAGATCGACGTCGGCTTCCGAGCCCTTGGCAACGACCGTTCACGCTCTCAGAAACGAGACGTTTCCGAGGAAAGCCTGATGCTGACGGGCGATCAGAACATTATCGACATCGATTTCACCGTGCAGTGGAAGATCGCCGATGCCGGTCGCTTTCTATTCAACATTCGCGAACCTGAAGCGACGGTGAAAATCGCCGCCGAAAGCGCCATGCGCGAGACCATTGGCCGCACCGACATTCAGCCGGCCTTGACCGAAGCGCGCGAGGAAATCGAAATCAGTACGCGCAATCTCCTGCAGGAGATCCTCAACGAGTACGAAGCCGGCATCGAAATTACCGAAATCCAGATGCAGTCGGTGGATCCGCCGCAGGCCGTTATCGACGCCTTTGACGATGTCCAGCGCGCGCGTCTAGACCGCGAAACCCTGCGCAACCAGGCAGACGCCTATCGCAACGATGTCCTGCCGCGTGCCCGCGGCCAAGCGCAGCGGATGGTCCAGGAGGCCCAGGCCTACAGGGAGCAGTTGACCAACGAGGCCGAGGGTGAGGCGCAACGTTTCCTTTCGGTCTACGAGGCTTACAAGTCGAATGTCGATGTCACCAAGCGGCGCATGTACCTTGAGACCATTCAAAAGGTCCTCAGCGAAACCGACAAGGTAATCATGGAAGGTGGCTCGCAGGGTGTCTTGCCCTACTTGCCGCTCGACCAGCTTCGCCGCGACAGCAAAGCCGCCAACTAGGATCGGGAACCAGACTATGAGCAGAAAATATCTGATCCTTGGAGTTCTGGCGATCGGCCTCGGAATTCTGGGCTTCATGTCAGCCTACACGGTGCATCAGACGAAGCAGGCCATCGTTTTGCAGTTTGGCAATCCGGTCTCCAGCGTCGATGAGCCCGGTCTTCATTTCAAGGCGCCCTATCAGGACGTTCAGTACTACGAAAAACGCGTCTTGAACCTGGACCCGCCGGTCGAACAGATTATCTTGTCGGATCAGAAGCGGTTGTTGGTCGACACCTTCGCCCGCTACAAGATCATTAACTCGCTGCAGTTCTTCCAGTCGGCACGCACCGAGGACGGGGTCAAGCGGCTGTTGGGCCCGATCATCAATGCATCGCTGCGCGGCGTGCTCGGCAACGTGACCCTGGCCAGCGTACTATCGGCCGACCGCATCACGATCCTGCAGTCAATCCGCGACAGCGTGAATGCGCAGATCATACGATTCGGGATTGAACTGGTGGACGTGCGCATTCGTCGCGCCGATCTGCCCGACGAGACCAGCCAGGCGGTCTTCAAGCGCATGCAGAGTGAACGTGAACGCGAGGCCGCCGAGTTCCGCGCCCAGGGATTCGAGCTTTCGCAGCGCATCAAGGCTACGGCCGATCGCGAGGCGACCGTTATCGTCGCCGAGGCAACCCGGGAATCCGAGATCCTGCGCGGCCAGGGCGAGGCCAAACGCACCAATATCCTCAATGATGCCTTTGGCCAGGATGCGAGCTTCTTCGACTGTTATCGTTCGATGCAGGCTTATGAAAAAGCCCTGACCAAGGAGAGTACCTTTTTGGTGCTTTCGCCCGACAGCGAGTTTTTCCGCTACTTTCAGCAGGTTGATAAGAAACCGCAAGAGTGACCCTGATTCGCGCCGTTGGCTGTGAAGCACCGGCGTCCGGCAACCCGTGCTTTTGGCGACCTTTGTCGATCGCCGGTTCGGCCTGCCGGTGTTGCGGAGAGGCGATTATGCGGCGGCCAAGCGCAAGGCCGACAGCCGGGGCGTCGCGAGATGCGGCCGGCACGGCGCGATGAGCGATTTATTCACCGCCCTGGCGCTGGTTTTGGTGATCGAGGGCCTGTTTCTAGCGATTTTTCCGCATCGGTTGCGGCAAATCGTTGCTATGATGAACGAACTCCCGCCCGAGACCCTGCGCACCGGCGGGCTCGTCGCAGCCGGTTTGGGCGTGCTTTTGGTATGGCTGTTGCGCGGATAATTGCCGCGCCGTGGCCACAAAGTTGCCACCTTCCTATCGCACCTTCGTGATGACACGAAAGCTTGAATGCGCCACAGGAATCGACCAAATCGTTGGAAAGTCCAACCCCGTCGGCCTCGTTGATGACCGAGTGGCCGCATCTTGAGCGGTCCCTTTCATCGGCGCGGGAGCCGACCAGACCATGGAGAAAAACGTGAATCATCAGCCCAAGGAAACGCGGCCCAAGACTACACGGTTGAGCTCTCGGGCCGTCAACCGTGGCGAGACCCTGCGTTGGCTGGTCGCCTGTGTCGGGCTGATCGCGGCCCTGGCATGGACGCAGATGGCGCAAGCGCGTGGCGCGCCGGAGTCCTTCGCCGACCTCGCCGAGCGACTGCTGCCGACGGTGGTCAATATCGCGACCACTCAGGCTGTTCCCGAGGGCCGCGACCAGGAGTTCGAGGATTTCTTTAAGGAATTTATGGAGCGGCGTGGCGGCGAGGCGCCCGAACCCAGGCGTCGCGCCTCGTCGCTCGGTTCGGGTTTTATCATCGATCCCTCGGGTTATATCGTCACCAATCACCACGTCATCGAGAATGCCGATGAAGTGAAAGTGCGCCTGCACGACGACACAACCTTGGAAGCAACAGTCGTCGGCAGCGACAAGGACACCGACCTTGCGTTGCTCAAGGTCGAAAGCGATACACCTCTTCCCGCGACTTCGTGGGGCGACAGCGCCGCGATGCGCATCGGCGACTGGGTCGTTGCCATCGGCAACCCCTTTGGACTTGGTGGCACGGTCACCGCCGGCATCATTTCGGCGCGTGGTCGCGACATCAACGCCGGACGCTACGACGACTTCATTCAGACCGACGCCGCCATCAATCGCGGCAATTCCGGCGGCCCCATGTTCAACCTCGATGGCGAGGTGATCGGCGTCAACACGGCGATCTTTTCGCCCTCCGGCGGGTCGGTCGGGATCGGCTTTTCGATTCCCTCGTCCCTGTCGAAGAATATCATCGCCCAGCTTCGCAATGGCGGTGTCGTGAAGCGCGGCTGGCTTGGCGTGCGCATCCAGAACGTCAACGATGAATTGGCCGAGGGCTTGAAATTGGACCGGGCGCGGGGCGCGCTGGTGGCTTCCGTCACCGAAGGCGGTCCGGCCGAGGCCGCCGGCATTCGCCAAGGCGACGTCATCTTGACCTTCAACGGGCGCGAAGTCGATGAAATGCGCAAGCTGCCGCGGATGGTGGCCGAGACGGCTATCGGCGATACCGTCGACGTCGGTGTCTGGCGCAAAGGCGAAGGCGTGACCTTGCAGGTCCAACTCGGCAAGCTCGAGCTCGATCAGGTCGCCGCCGTCGAACCCAGCGCGACCGAGCTGCCCGATACCGGCGAAGTCGAGGCCCTGGGACTGGCGCTTGGCCAGATCACGACAGAGCTGCGCGAACGCTTCCAGCTCGATGAAAACACCAACGGCGTCGTCATTACCGGCGTCGAAGAGGGTGGCAGCGCCGCCGAAAAGGGTCTACGCCCGGGCGACGTCATCGTCGAGGTCGACCAGGAAGAGGTAACCAGCCCCGGCGACGTGGCCGAGCGCGTGGCCCAGGCCAAGGAAGACGGGTATCGCGTGGTCACTCTGCTGGTGTTCCGCCAAGGTGACTTCCAGTGGGTCGCGGTGCGTATAGACCAGGGCTGATTCGGCCAAAGCTGATTCGCACTCAACAGGCCCTAGGGCCTGTTGAGGTTCAGGTTGCGGTCTCGGTTCGAGTCAAATTGGCCCGCAGTGCGGAGCGAGAAGGAAGGACATGCTGAGCATATTTGACCCGAGGCGTCGCATTTGGGAGCGACGCGGCTGCGGTCCAATTGGGCCGAACCCCTTCGGGGCGGGGCGCATTTATGCCAGGGCCGCGTCGCGCGTAGCTTGTGGGGGGCCCACCCCCCATTGGGCTCGACTGGGGCGCCACGCGCTCCTTGCCCTGGCAAAAATTCGCTCCCGCCGAGGCCGCAACCTGAAACTCAACAGGCCCTAGTCGACGAACTCGTCACGGCGGTAGCCCTGCAGGTAGAGCAGGGCGGTGAGGTCGCCATGATCGATGCTGACGTCGGCTGCGGCACGCACCCGCGGCTTGCCGCGGTAGGCGGCGCCGAGCCCCGCGGCGGCGATCATCTCGAGGTCGTTGGCGCCGTCGCCGACGGCGCAGGTCTGTGACAATTCCAGGCCGCGCGCCTGCGCCAAATCCCGCAGCGCCTCGAGCTTTGCCGCCGGGCCGAGGATCGGCTCTCCGACCTTGCCGGTCAGCCGGCCGTCTTCGATGAGCAGGCGGTTG
>JAJFGM010000207.1 GCA_021776145.1 Kiloniellaceae bacterium
CGCCTGGCTTGCCGAGGGCGATGAAGCGGACGAGCTCAATGTCCTCCGGCGCAACGTGGACAAGGGGCTGCCCTGCGGCTCGGAGCGATTCGTGGAGAGACTGGAGGCATCAACGGGCCGGGTGCTTCGCTATCGGCCTCGTGGGCGGCCACGTAAAAAGACTCCTGAAAAAGGGTAGCGTCCCCTTTAATGCTTTTCTTTAATGCTTTTATAATGCTTTTATGAGTTTTTGGCTTTGGATTGCTGCAAGTCGGCAAGCGCCTTTTCGAGATGCTCTTCTCCGCTGAGCACCAAATCCAACTTTCTTTCGATGGACTCGACGCCTTGGCTGTTTCGGTAAGTCATGATTATGAGTTTCACGGAAACTAGAAAAATCGCAGCTTCCAACAACAAATCATGCGTGAAACCCTTTGTGAAAAGGGCAGTTAAGAACAAGACCAGGGTTATGGCAATTACCGATAGAGATCCGGGGCCAAGATTCTTCAAAAGGCTCGACATGCTGTCCTCCTGCTGCAACGAGATTCTTCTGCCGCGAGCGCCACGTCGACAATCGGTCGGGTAAAGACCGTCTCGGCGCCGTCCTCAGTTCCGCCGCAGCGCGGCGAAGCGCACCGCCTCCTCGGCGGCGCGGATGAGGGCGCGGGCCTTGTTGCGGCTTTCCTGGAACTCGGCCTCGGGGTCGCTGTCGGCGACGACGCCGCCGCCGGCCTGGACGTACATGGTGGCGTCCTTGACGATGGCGGTGCGCAGGGCGATGCAGGTATCCATGGCGCCGTCGGCGCCGAAGTAGCCGATGGCCCCGCCATAGAGGCCGCGGCGCTCGCTTTCCAGTTCTTCGATGATCTCCATGGCGCGCACCTTGGGGGCACCCGAGACGGTGCCGGCGGGAAAGCCGGCGCTAAGGCAGTCCATGGCGTCGCGCCCGCCGGCGACACGGCCCTCGACGTTGGAGACGATGTGCATGACGTGGCTGTAGAGCTCGATCTGCATCTGCTCGGTCACCCGCACACTGCCGATCTCGGCAACGCGGCCGACGTCGTTGCGGCCGAGGTCGAGCAGCATCAGGTGCTCGGCCAGTTCCTTGGGATCGCTCAGCAAGTCGTCCGCCAGGGCGCGGTCCTCGTCCGGTGACTGGCCGCGCGGGCGGGTGCCGGCGATCGGCCGGATGGTTACCGTGCCGTCGCGCTGGCGCACCAGGATTTCCGGGCTCGAGGCAACCGCCGCGAACTCACCGAGATCCATGAAGACCAGGAAGGGCGAGGGGTTGAGGCGGCGCAGCGCCCGGTAGAGGGCAAAGGGCGGCAAGGTGAAGGGCAGGGAGAAGCGTTGCGACAGCACGACCTGGAAGATGTCGCCAGCGAGAATGTACTCCTTGGCGCGCTTGACCATGTCGTGAAAATGCGAGCGGCTCATGTTAGAGGCCGGCTCCGGCAGATCGGTGACGATGTCGCCGGCGTCGCGGCGGCTCGGCAGCGGCCGCTCGAAGTCCTGGACCACGTCCGACAGGCGTTCGCAGGCCTGGGCGAAGGCGGCGCGGGCGGAGACGTCGGAACGATGCCAGACCGGGGTCACCACCGTCACCACGTCTTCGACGCGGTCGAAGATGGCGATCACCGTCGGGCGGATGAAGACGCCGTCCGGCATGCCCATGACGTCCGGGTTCTCGTCCGGCAGGCGCTCGAACAGGCGCACGGTGTCGTAACCCATATAACCAAAGAGGCCCGAGGCCATGGGCGGCAACTGGTCGGGCAGGGCGATGCGGGATTCCGCGATCAAGGCCCTGAGGCTGGCGAGCGCGCCGCCTGGCAAGGGCTCGAAGCGGTCGCGGTCGAAGCGGGCCTGGCGGTTGATTTCCGCTTTGTCGCCAAAGCAGCGCCAGATCAGGTCGGGCTTGAAGCCGATGAAGGAATAGCGGCCGATGGTCGAGCCGCCCTCGACGGACTCGAAGAGAAAGGAATTCGGCCTGCCCTCGGCGAGCTTGAGGAAGGCCGACACCGGCGTCTCCAGGTCGGCGATCAGCGTCGTCCAGATAACCTGTGCCGCGCCGCCCTGGTAGGCCGGCTCGAAGGCGTCGAATTCGGGCGTGGTGCGCATGGTTCAGTAAGAGTTGAGGATCTCGTCGATAACGGCGTCGTTGATGCTGACGCCGTAGTCCTGACGAAGGGCCGCGAGATACTGCTCCAACAGGTCGTTCTGGATGGCTTGCCCAAGGCCGGCTTTGGTCTGCTTGACCTGATCGGCTTCGGCCAATAGGTCGGCCGGTACGATCTCTTTCAATTCGGCGATGATATGGCCGGCGTCGCTGGCCAGCGACGTGGTGTCGCCGACCGCGAGTTGGAAAAGCTGCGAGGCAAGTTGCGGCGCCGGCAGCTTGTCCGGATCGTTCTCGAAACGGGTCACGGCTTCGGTGGTCTTCACTTCCAGCCCCTCGGCGGCGGCCAGTGCCGCGACGTTGCCGCTGCGCAGCAACTGCTCGAGCAGGGCTTCGGCCCGACTGCCCGCCTGCTTCATGGCTTCGCCGGCACGCCAGTCCGCGATGGCTTCCTCGCGGATTTCAGCGAGCGGCCGCGGCGCCGCATCCTCGATCGTGTCGACGCGCACGATGAAATAGCCGCCGTCGCTGGTTTCGGTCAAAAGGCTGGTCTCGCCGACCGCCGTTTCGCGTACGACGGGCATGAACTCATCAAGGCTCGGCACGTCGGCGACAGCCGTGCCCGTCTTGTCCAGGCCATTGCTGTCGATGGCCTCGATGCGGCGCACCCGCAGGCCCGCGCCGCCAGCGGCCTCTTCCAGACCGGCGCCGCCGGCGAGCTCGTCATCGAACTGATTGGCGATGGAGATCATGCTGTCGACCGCCTCGCGCATGGCGATGTCGGCTTCGAGGTTTGCCCGCACCTCGTCAAACTCGGGCTCGCGTCCGGCGATGATCTCGGTAACGCGCAGGATATGCCAACTCAGCGGGCCGCGCACCGGCGTCCCGGCGACGCCCGGCTCCAGCGCGAAGGCCGGTTCACCGAGTTCCGGCAGCAATTCGCCCCGGGCGACGGTGCCGAGGGAGATCGGCGCGGCGCCGGTCAACTCTTCGGCCAGGGTGGCAAAGTCCACGCCGCCCGCGATGCGCTCGCTGGCAGCCCTTGCCGCCGCCTCGTCGGTGAGGACGATCTGCTCGATGCTGCGGCGCTCAGGCACCGCGAACTCGGCGCGCCGCGCCTCGAACTCGGCGCGAATGTCGGCCTCGTCGACGGCGCTCTCGCTGACAACGTCCTCGGGACGCAGTTGGACCAGCGACAGGCCGCGGTATTCCGGCGCCATGTAGCTGTTGCTGTTGCTGTCATAGAAGGCCTGCAGCTCGGTGGCGCTGGGCTCGGCGATATTGGCGGCGTCCGGCGCCGCGACCAGGATATAGTCGGCGATGCGGCGTTCGTTCTCATAGGCGTGCAACGCCTCGGCCAGCACTTGCGGTGGCGTGACGGCCGAGGTTACGGCGCCGACCAGCTGCTGGCGCTGCATATCGCGGCGCAGGCTGTCGAGGTAGGCGCCTTCCGACATGTTGGTGATCCGCAGCACTTGGATGAAGCGGTCACGGTTGAAGCTTCCGAACTGGTCCTTGAACATCGGATCGTCCAGAAGACGTGCCTTGACCGCGTCGTCAGTGACGATCATGCGCAGCTCGGCGGCCCTCTGGTCGAAGAGGGCGCGGCTGATCGACTGCGACAGAACCTGCTGCACAATGCCCAGATTGCGCGCCTGCTCGGCGTCGATCCGGGTTCCGAAACGCTGGCTCAGCTGGTTCATCTGGCGGGAAAGGTCCTGCGAGAATTGCAGTTGGTCGATTTCGACCTCACCGACCTTGGCAACCACCCGGGCCTGCCCACCGCCACGGAAGATGTCGCCGATGCCCCAGACCGCGAAGCTGAGGATCAGCAGGCTAAAGAGTATACCGGTGACGATTTTTACGAACAGGTTGCGGCTCTTCATGGGAAGATGGTCCTTCGTCGAGCAGGATCCCGCCTGGAACCGCCGTCCGGGCGTCGCGGACGCCGGTCTTGAGCGGGGTTTCAGCGGCGCGGCATATTAGGAAGCCGCTCGGGGCCGGGCAACCGCCAATACGGCCCTGGCAAAAGATTGATCGCCGGTGAGTGCCGCGTGGCTTTGTGGCGGCTACGGTCATTCTTTGCCGATAGCGGCCAATTCAACACTGGCAATTATGGCTGGGAAGGGCTAAATAGCGCCGAAAGCTACCAATGCGCAGTTCGCGGGCGGCGAGGGCGCCTGATCGCCACGTTTCGTGGGGTGGATCGGAGCGCCGGCGACGTGGGCTCGCGTGCGAAAGAAAAGAGATCGAATATGATCACGGTGATCCTGGTTATTCACTTGCTGGTTGCGCTGGCGCTGATCGGCGTGGTCCTGCTGCAACGTAGCGAAGGCGGCGGCCTCGGCATCGGCGGCGGTGGCGGCGGCGGTGGCGGCATGGGCGGCTTCCTCAGCGGACGCGGCACGGCCAACCTGCTGACCCGCACCACGGCTATCCTGGCGCTCTGCTTCATGGTCACCAGTATGACCTTGACCATCTTGGCGGGCGGCAGCAGCGAACGACGCTCGATCCTCGACGAATTGCCGATCACCGCGCCCAGCGATTCCCCGGCCGAGCCTTCGGTTCCCGTCGAGTGAGCGCCTCGGCGGTCGGTTTCGGTCCGCAGAGCCGCGACTCCGCAGAGATCCTTGACCGGACGGCCTTCGGGCCCGTTGAGGCCGGCGCCCGGATCCTCTTTGCGGCCCTTGCACGGTCGCCGGCGCGGCCGGCGGCGGAATTTTCCAAGCCTGGCGGACTCTAGGGTATTCAAGGTCTTTTTGTTGATATCGTGGTTTCCGCGCCAACCCCGGGGTCGGCAGCCGGACTGCGGACTTGCCCAGTCACTGCAATGCGACAATAGTGTGCCTCCATGACGCGGTTCATTTTCATCACTGGCGGCGTGGTCTCCTCCCTTGGAAAAGGTCTTTGCGCCGCGGCTTTGGGTGCTCTGCTCCAAGCGCGCGGATTCAAGGTCCGCCTGCGCAAGCTCGACCCCTATCTGAACGTCGATCCCGGCACCATGTCGCCCTATCAGCACGGCGAAGTCTTTGTCACCGACGACGGCGCCGAAACCGACCTCGATCTCGGTCACTATGAGCGTTTTACAGGCGTCTCAAGCCGGCGCAGCGACAACGTCACCACCGGCCAGATCTATTCCAAGGTGCTGGCCCGGGAGCGCCGCGGCGACTATCTCGGGGCAACGGTACAGGTCATTCCGCACGTTACCGATGCCATCAAGGAGTTCGTCCAAGGCGATCTCAACGACGAGGACTTCGTCGTCTGTGAGATCGGCGGCACGGTCGGCGATATCGAAGGATTGCCCTTTCTTGAGGCCATTCGCCAACTCGGCAACGAACTCGGCCGCGAACGCAGCGTCTTCATCCACTGCACTCTGGTGCCCTACATCAAGGCTGCCGGCGAGCTCAAAACCAAACC
>JAJFGM010000208.1 GCA_021776145.1 Kiloniellaceae bacterium
TTGCCGCCCCTAGCCGATTTTCACGGTGCTGTCGTCGAGAAAGTCGTAAAGCGGCACGGTCAGGTTCTTCGGCGCCGGGCCTTTGCGGATTCTCCCTGAAGTGTCGTAGTGCGAACCGTGGCAGGGGCAGAACCAGCCGCCGAACTCGCCGTGCGAATCGCTGGCTTTCTGACCGAGCGGCACGCAACCAAGGTGCGTGCAGACGCCAACCAGGATCAGCCACTCCGGTTTTTGCGCGCGCTCCTCGTCGCTTTGCGGGTCGATGAGGTCGGCGACCGGCACCGCAGTGGCTGCATCGATCTGCTCGCTGGTGCGATGGTCGATGAACACGGGTTTGCCTCGCCAGGTAACGGTGACGCGCTGACCGACCTCGATCGGAGAGATATCGACTTCGATGGACGAAAGAGCTAGGACGTCGGCCGAGGGATTCATCGAGTCGATGATCGGCCAGGCAACGGCGCCAGCGCCGACTGCGCCCATGGCGGCGGTCGCCAAATACAAGAAATCGCGACGATTCTCTCCGCCGTCGGCTTGTCCACCAGAGGCAGCGGTGTCCGCGCTGTCTGCCATATCTTATTTCCCCTATGGTTGCCCGAGCGGGCGCAGAACGTTCCCCTATGGAGATCCGGCCCATATAGACTCTTGGACCTCTACGCCGAGGGGTATAGAGGAAATTCTGGCGAAAGGCAAAGCCCCAAGAAGCGCCGGAAGCGAAGGAAAACCGCTGCAATGCGACTCTGTCTTTACGAACCCGACATTCCGCAAAACTGCGGCGCGATTCTGCGTCTTGGGGCCTGCATGGGGGCTCCGGTGGACATTATCGAGCCCTGCGGTTTTCCACTCGACGACCGCCGCATGCGGCGCGCCGGCATGGATTACATGGAGCGCGTCGAATTGACGCGCCACAACTCGTGGCAGCGCTACCTTGAATGTCGGCAGGGAGAAAACCGACACGGGGACAACCGGCAAGGGCGCCTCTTGCTCTTGACCACAAGGGCCGAGACGGCCTATTGCGAATTCGCCTACCGCGTCGGCGACAGCATCATGGTCGGACGTGAAAGCGCTGGTGTCCCCGATGCCGTGCACCGGGCCGCGGACGCGCGTCTAATCATTCCCATGCGCGCCGGCCTGCGTTCGATCAATGTGGCGATGGCGGCAGCGATGGTACTTGGCGAAGCTCTGCGGCAAACCCTGACATTCCCCCGCTAGCATTGGGCCGGACACGACATGACACTTTCCAACGACAAACAAAAAGACCAAGCCCGGCAGTGGTTCCAGACGCTGCGCGACCGTATCTGCGCCGCCTTCGAGCGCCTCGAAGACGACCTCGACGGACCCAATGCCGGGGACCGGCCGGCGGGACGCTTCAAGCGCAAGGACTGGCAGCGCGAAGAAGGCGGTGGCGGCGAGATGTCGATCATGCACGGCCGGCTTTTCGAAAAGGTCGGCGTCAACGTCTCGACGGTATTTGGTGAATTCAAACCGGAATTCGCCGCCAGGATCCCCGGGGCCGACGAAGACCCACGCTTTTGGGCCAGCGGCATTTCGCTGGTCGCGCATCTGCACTCGCCGCTGGTGCCGGCGGTCCACATGAACACGCGCCATATCGCCACCAGCAAGAGCTGGTTCGGCGGCGGCAGCGACCTCAATCCGATGTATCCCGACGAAGCCGACACGGCGCGCTTCCACGCCGCCTTCAAGGCCGCCTGCGACGCCCACGACCCGGAATACTATCCTCGCTTCAAGGATTGGTGCGACGAGTACTTTTTCATTCCGCACCGAGGCGAGGCGCGTGGCGTCGGAGGCATTTTTTACGACTACCTGGACAGCGACGACTGGGACGCGGATTTCGCTTTCACCCGCGACGTCGGACTGGCCTTCCTGGATGTCTACCCGGAGCTGGTGCGCCGCCATATGGAAGCGCCCTGGACCGACGAGCAGCGCCAGCACCAGTTGTTCCGCCGCGGCCGCTACGCCGAGTTCAATCTGCTCTACGATCGCGGCACGCAATTCGGCCTCAAGACCGGCGGCAACGTCGAGGCGATCCTGATGTCGCTGCCGCCACAGGCCGCCTGGCCCTGAATCGCCGCTGTCCCGTTCCTGGATATCACCGGATTGAAATTCGGGACCAAAAAGTCACTTGGCAGGCGAATCACGCTTGGCCATTCGGCTGACTCCGTCGGTGGCGGCGCATATTTCTGTCGCAATCTGCCGCGGAGCGGGTTTACCTTGCACTAATTATATTGGGGCATAGTCGCGCCTCGCACTCCTGTTTCCAGCCCGGGGCTCCGTCATGTACAAGGCCGCGCGCCGCTCCTTCGTCAAAAAGGCGTCACTGCTCTGCGGCGCCTCGCTATTCGCCACGGCCGCGCCACGCAGCCTGGCGGCCCTCAGGGAGGCTGGCGCCGCGACGGATGTCTTCGGCCAGCTTTTCGCCAGCCAGGCCAGCGCAGCGCGGATCTCGCGCGTCTATCTCGACCAGATCTCCAACGCCAAGGCCTCGGCCGCGTCCCTCGGTGTCGACGTCGCGACACTCGATCCACCGCACGCCGATGCCCTGCGCAACTATCTGCGGCAACGCATCACCGCCGACTTCGCCGCCGGCAACACCGTAACCCTCGACGGCTGGGTGCTCGCGCGCACCGAAGTCGACGCCTGTCTTCTGGCGCAAACCGGGTAGGGCCGTCAGCGTGACGATCGACTTTCGCTCCGAAGACATGCCGCGAGAGCAGGTCTTCGACCTCTGCATCGTCGGCGGCGGCGCCGCCGGGATCACCTTGGCGCGAAGTTTCATTGGCACACCCTACAACGTCTGCCTGTTGGAAAGCGGCGCTTTCGATTACGACGAAGATACTCAGGCCCTTAACAGGGGCGAGAACGTCGGTCTCCAGCTATGGGACCTGGAGTACGCGCGCCTGCGTTATTTCGGCGGGACGACCAACCATTGGGGCGGCTGGTGCGCGCCGCTGACCGAGATCGATTTCCGCAAACGCGACTGGGTCCCGAACAGCGGCTGGCCGATCGAGCGCGCCGACCTCGACCCTTTCTATGCGCGCGCCCAATCGATCTGCGATCTTGGCCCGCAACGCTACGACGAAACGATTTGGGACGATCTGCCTGTCGAAAAGCAGGCCTTTGACCCGGAGAAACTGGCGACGCGCTTCTGGCAGTTCGCCAACGATCGGAAAAACCCGGAAAAGAACCGCAAGTTCACGCCCACACGTTTTGGCAAGAAATACCGTCGGGAAATCACCTCGGCGCCTAACCTTACACTGGTGCTCAACGCCAATGTCACCAACCTGGAGGCCGACGCGACCGCCAGCCGGGTCGAGGCGGTCGAAATTCGTGCGCTGTCCGGCCGCCAGGGCCGCATCCGGGCCAAACACTTCGTTCTCGCCTGTGGCGGCATGGAAAACGCCCGCGTCCTGCTCAATTCGGATGGCATCGAAAGCGGCGGCTTGGGTAACCGCCACGACTGTGTCGGCCGATACTTCATGGACCACCCGCGCGCCACCTGCGGCCAGCTTGTCTCCGATGACACCTTGCGCCTGGCCGAGGCTTTCAACCGTTGGCATCTCGCCGACACCGAGGTTCTCGCCGGCCTCTATTCGCCACCGGCCCTGCAAGAGGCAAAACGCGTTCTCAGTGGGTGTGTCGTGCTGAATTGGCGGCCGGTGCCTGGCAACGGCGTCAGCGCCGTACAGGAGACCCTGCTCCACCTCAAGGCGGGCCATCCGGGAGCCATCGAACTCGACGACCTCTTGAACATCGGCCGCGACCTCGACGAGGTCTCGCTGCAGCTGATACGCAAGCTGCAAGGCAAGATGATCGTGCCTCCGCTTGAGGGCTTCGACCTTTTCCTGCGCGGCGAACAGGCACCTGATCCGGAAAGCCGGATTACGCTGACCAACGATCGTGACCCCCTAGGGATGCGGCGTATGAAGGTCAATCTCAAGATGGGCGCCCTCGCCAAGGACAGTGCCCGCGCGCTCCTGCAAGCCATTGCCGAGGAAACCGGCCGCCTGGGACTTGGCCGCGTGCAGCTCCTCGACTGGCTTCGCGAACCCGGCGCAGATTGGTCGCAAGCTCCGGATCTGCATGGCGGACATCATTTCATGGGCAGCACACGCATGTCCGACACCCCGGCAAACGGTGTGGTCGACCGTAACTGCAGAGTGCACGGATTGCACAATCTGCACATCGCCGGCAGTTCGGTGTTCAGCACCAGCGGTTACGCCAATCCGACCTTGACCATCATCGCCTTGGCGCTGCGACTTGGCGACCACCTCAGGCAACAGGTGATGACCGCCTGACTTGCGGGCGCGGCCTCACCTCGCGAGCCGGCGCTCCAGTTCGGCGAGACAGGCGGCACGGTCGGGCGCGAAGTCCCGCTCGACCCACCAGGCCTCGATCTGTCCCAGCAGTTCGCCAATAGCGGGTCCCTGGGGCACGCCGCGGTCCAAGAGATCGGCACCATCGAGGGGAAGGACCGCCGGCTCCCCGGCCGCGACAAGCCGCAAGGCTGCCCGCAGCAGCGCATCGTCGGCCGGCGCGCCGAGCGCCTTGCGCCCCGCCCAATCGAGGAGAATCGCATCGCCGACCGAGGCACCGCCCAGCTTGTAGAGTGCGCGACGCAATTCGGCCTCCGGCATATCGGCGGCGATCGGCGACCGCGATGCCGCCAACCATTCCAGGCGCGCCGCCTCGCGATTCGACAAGCGCAGGCGCTCGGCAATCGCCCTCGCCCCCGCCGTGTCAGTTTGCAGCAAGGCTGCCAGACGCAACAAGGAATCAGCGGCGGGGGCGATCGCAATCAATTCTCTTAGGCGCGCAAGATTACCTGCCTCGGGAAGGATGGGCGCGAGCACGCCACGCGCCAGCATCAACTCGACCACTGGCGCCGGGTCCTTGGCCGCCAGCAGGCGGGTGAGCTCGTTGTGCAGGCGTTCGCCGGACAAGCGCGTCAGATTTGGCGCCAGTTCGCTAGCAGCGGCCACGGCCGCGGCATCGGGCTCGCCCCGCCCAAAGGTAGCCTGGAAGCGGAAAAACCGCAGCAGGCGCAAATAATCCTCCTCGATGCGACTGCGCGCATCGCCGACGAAACGCACCCTCCCCGCGCGCAAGTCGTCGACCCCACCAAAAGGATCGAAAAGCGTTCCGTCGGGCCGGCAGGACAGGGCGTTGAAAGTCAGATCACGGCGCGCGGCGTCAGCCACCCAATCGTCGGTAAAGGCCACCTTGGCGTGGCGCCCATAGGTCTCGACATCGAGGCGCAGGGTGGTGATCTCGAAACTCTGGTGCTCGACAACCGCGGTAACCGTGCCATGCCGCAGACCGGTCGGCACCACCTTGATACCAGCGTCGCGCAACAACGCCATGACACGCTCCGGCTTGGCAGGCGTCGCCAGATCGATGTCCTTGACCGGACGCTTGGCCACGGCGTCGCGTACGCAACCGCCGACGAAACGCACCTCGTCGCCCTTGGCCATGAGCGCCGCCGTTACGGCCCGCGTTGCCGGCGCCGTCATCCAGCTCTGCGGCGGCAGCTTGCCGTTTGCCTTCATTCCGTGGCCCGCTGCGACTGTGCCCCTTCATTGGTCAGGTGCGGCGGCTCCAGCTTGGTGCCCGGCTCGACGCCCGTGCTGAGGCGCACATAAACGAGCGCGGCGACCATCAAGACCGCCGACGCCACCAGAATGAGCCCCCAGGGCGCGCGCCGCCAGGACCCATCGTCAGCCACTTCGTCGCCAGTTGCCGCGGCGCGCTGCTTGGCGAGATAGACATAGCCGAAATAGACCAGGCAGGGCAAAAGCAGAGGCAATCCGATGGTGAGAAATTTCTGTAACATCGCGGTTTCCAGCTGGTGTGTCGGCGCCGACGGGAGGCACATTCGACGTGCCGTGTTTTGGCGCCTGAACCACAAGAGATTCAAGAAGTTGGAGTTAGCTTCGTTTGGTTGTCGAATTGTCGCTCGTGCGGTTTATCCCCTGATCGCCTCGACGGCCAGAACCTCGGCAAGATTGGCGATCATGCCAGCCGTGGCGCCCCAGATGAAATAGTCGTCATAGCGGTAGGCATAATAGTAGCGCCGTTTACCGCGGAAAATTCGGCTTTCGCGCTGTTTGTTGCCGGGCGCGAGAAAAAACGACAGTGGCACCTCGAAGACCTCGGCAACCTCGAATTCGTCGGGTACCACTGGGAATGGCGGCGTCACAAGGCCGACGACCGGCGTCACTTCGAAGCCGGTACGCACGAGATAGGTGTCCAAACGCCCGATAAGGCGGATATGGCGCCGCGGCAGGCCGACTTCTTCCTCGGTTTCACGCAACGCCGCCGCCGCCGCATCCGCGTCGCCGGGATCGATACCGCCGCCGGGAAACGAGACCTGGCCGGCATGGTCGTGAAGGTGGTCGGTGCGCCGCGTCAGGAGCACCGTGAAGCCGTCGCGCCGATCGACGAGGGGCACTAGGACCGCAGCTTTGCGTAATGCCTTGCCCGGTTCATACATGTCCGGATTGAGGTCGTGATCGCCACGCGCGCGGCGAGGGTCGCCGCTGGCATCAGGCGCCGTCCGCCGTCCGAAGGGCTGCCCCGCCTCGAAGCGATGCAATAGATCTTCCGCGCGCAAGTGCACTCTCTCCCCAAATTTGGGGTCATCGGACTTGGGCTCCGACTTGGGCTCTCCAGAAATGGGCTCCCCAGAAATGGGCCGGTCACTTGGGCCGGTCATACCGAACTCCCCAGCGTAAAGAACCTGTTCTTGCTCCAAACTCCGGCCTGGCCAAGATCCTTGTCCTCGACCGCCAGATCCACCAACTGATAGAATACCGGACGCAAGATCAGGGCCTCGAGCCCAGCCCTGACCAGAATATAGGGTCTCGGCTCACCGCTTTCAGGATCTTGCTCGATTCGAAGGGGATGTTGCGAATCGGCCTCTACCCACTCGTCCAGATTGGTTCGGAAGCCGAGAATCTGTTTCTTCCGGCTGCCTCGCACCTCAAGCTCGACCGCCGTGAAGGGCGCGTCGTCAACCGTTATGCGCGCCCGCTCGACCGGTGTTTGCAGCCAGTAATCGCCGGCCTCGTCGCGCCGCAACACGGACGCAAAGAGTTTCACCAGCGGTTTTCGGTTGATCGGCGAGCCTTTGTAGAACCAAGTGCCATTGCTGGCGATTCGCATGTCGAGATCGCCGTCAACCAGCAAACCGGCACCGGGATCGAAGAGCAAATCCCTCCCGGGCAGGAGCCGCGACTGGTTTGTAGCCGTCGCGTCCACTATCTTGTTACCAGGCACCTCTGGATTTCGAGTCTTCTTGCTCATAGCCTGTCGTTAACCGCTCTACGTGAAACGTCCTTCGTCTCCGGCCGCATAGGGATGATCGCCAGTGACCGTGATACCCACCATATCAGAAGATGTCGCCTCGGACTCGCAACTCGCCAGCGAAATCGAGACGCTTTGCCAGCGCCTGGGTCAAGTCCGCGCGGGCATCGGGCAAATCATCTTTGGACAGCAAGAAGTCGTCGATCAAAGCCTAATCACTCTGCTGGCCGGCGGCCACGCCCTGTTGATCGGCGTGCCAGGCCTGGCCAAAACGCGGCTGGTCGAAACTCTCGGCATAGTATTTGGCATGGGTGAAAAGCGGGTGCAGTGCACGCCCGACCTCATGCCGGCCGACATCCTTGGCTCCGAAGTTCTGGAAGAGAGCGATAGCGGCCGGCGCTCGTTTCGCTTTATTCCCGGACCGGTTTTCTGTCAGCTCTTGATGGCGGACGAAATCAACCGCGCCAGCCCGCGCACGCAGTCGGCCCTGTTGCAAGCCATGCAAGAGCGAAAAGTCACCGTCGCCGGCCATCCGCATGACCTGCCCAAGCCGTTTCACGTGCTGGCGACGCAAAATCCGCTTGAACAGGAAGGCACCTATCCGCTGCCAGAAGCGCAGCTCGATCGTTTCCTCATGGAGATCGACGTCGATTATCCCGACCTCGCCGCCGAACGGCACATGCTGATCGCCACTACCGGCGTCAATCAGGCCGAAGCGCAACAGGTGATGGACCCCGAGGAACTGATGACCGCGCAAAGGCTGGTGCGCCGCGTTCCCGTCGGCGAAACCGTGGTCGAAACGATTCTAGAACTGGTGCGGAGTGGGCGCCCCGAGACCAGCGCCCTGGAAGACGTGCGCAATCAAGTCGCCTGGGGCCCTGGCCCGCGCGCCAGCCAGGCACTGATGCTTGCCGTGCGCGCCCGCGCCCTGCTCGAGGGACGCTTCGCGCCCTCGGTCGATGACGTGGTCGCCCTGGCCAGGCC
>JAJFGM010000209.1 GCA_021776145.1 Kiloniellaceae bacterium
ATGACCACCAGGGTCATGGCTTCCCCGCCATTGAGCACGTGGTTCCATTGATATCCCAGATAGTGCAGCGTCATCGCAATGACGCCATTGGCCGGATTGAACATGAACAGCCAGAGCACGCCAGCCACGGCCGGGGCCACCGCATAGGGCCACAGCAAGGCTGCCTTGTAGGTTGTCGCGCCCTTGATGACCCGATCCGCCATCACCGCCAAAAGCAGTGCCGAGGACAACGCCAATAGCGAGGTCGCGACGCTGAACACAACCGTCGTCCACATTGAGGCGTGGTAGTGTTTGTCGTAAAAGAGGTCTTCGAAATTATCGAACCAGACGAATTCCGAGCTGAGGCCGAAAGCGTCCTCGATCAGCACCGACTGGAACAACGCTTGACTGGCCGGCCAGATAAAAAAGATGAAGGTGATGACGATCTGCGGCGCGACAAGCAAATAGGGCAGCCAGGGATTCTTGAATGTTACGCGCTTTTCCATGTGCCGCGCCCGTAGCCTATGTCTTCGTCACACGCCCCATCGGACCGGCGCAACCGCGGAACGCGACGGCACCGGTCCGGATTTGGACAAAGCTTTATCAGTTGTTGGCTTTTTCGAACTTGCGAAGCAAGGCGTTGCCGCGCTCGACCGCATCGTTGAGACCGGCCTCGGCGGTCTTTGATCCGCCCCAGATGGCCTCCAATTCCTCATTGATGATGTCACGGATCTGCACGAAATTGCCGAGCCGCAGTCCCTTGGAGTTGGGCGTCGGTGCCTTGCCGCTCATCTGCTGGATGGCGACGTCGCGGCCTTCGTTCTTTTCGTAGTAGCCCGAGCGCTGCGTTAGCTCATAGGCCGCGTTGGTGATCGGTACATAGCCGGTGTTCTGGTGCCAGAAGGTCTGCACGAAAACGTCCGACAAATAGTTCATAAAGGCGGCCACGCCCCTGTACTCTTCTTCTGGATTGCCCTTCAGGATCCACAGTGTGGCACCGCCGATGATGCTGTTCTGCGGCGCCCCGGCAACATCCGACCAATACGGCAGCTGACTGGTGCCGAATTCGAACTTGGCGCTTTTGTGCAGTCCGCCGTAGTAGGCCGACGAATTGATCAGCATCGCGCACTTGCCTTCGGCGAAAAGCGGGTTACCGTCGCCGCGACGGCCGCCATAGGTGAAGATCTTGTTAGACTGCCAGTCGGCGAGCTGACCGATGGTCTTGACGTGCAGCGGGCTGTTGAACTGAAATTCGGTGTCGAGACCGGCGAAACCGTTCTCCTTCGACGCGAAGGGCACGTTGTGCCAGGCGCTGAAGTTCTCCAGCATCGACCAGGACTGCCAGCCGACGGTGAAGCCGCAAGAAGCGCCGCCGGAATCGATGATCTTTTGCGAGAACTCGCCCATCTCTTCCCAGGTCTGCGGGGCGCGGTCGAGGCCCGCCTTGGCGAAAGCCTCCTTGTTCCAGAACACCACCGGGGTCGAGCTGTTGAAGGGCATCGACAGCATCTTGCCGTCGGTGGTCGTGTAGTAGCCAACCACGGCCGAAAGGTAGCGGCTCTGATCGAACGGCATGCCTTCGTCGGCAAAAAGTTGGTGAACCGGATAAATGGCGCCCTTTGCCGCCATCATGGTTGCGGTGCCGACCTCGAAAACCTGCAGGATATGCGGCGGTTCGCCTGAACGGAAGGCGGCAACACCGGCTGTCATGTTCTCGGTGTAGTTACCCTTGTAGACCGCATTGACCTTGTATTCGGTCTGGCTGCGGTTGAAACCCTCGGCTATGTCGTTGACGGTCTCGCCAAGCGCGCCGCCCATTGCATGCCACCACTGAATTTCCGTGACGGCAAGGGCACTGGTGGCGCTGCTTGCGACGAACGTCGCCGCTGCGAGGGCCAATATTTTCCTGCTGAACTGCATCTCATTCTCCCTGCGATAAATTATCCGTGCCATTTCCCAGAACGGCACTGACCTGGCGGATCCGGCATCCTTTTGCGATGTGGCGCCTATGGAAGCGATCGCCGCAACAGCCGGCAGCCATATTCAAAAGCACGCGCTGGTTTTCCAGTCTATTAGGATACGCCGTGACTGCGACAGAATTAACCGTCCTATTTGACGATCATGAATGTTCACATTGTTTTCATATGTTGGTCAACTGAATATAACTCTATTCCCTACAACCGCCGCTCATTGTCACGAATTGCGCCCTCCAAGTCCCAACAAGCTCGGCGCGGCTCCCTGCGCGGCGGCAATTTCTCGCCTCGCAGTAATGCCGCAAACTTCGGATAGAGATCGTTGTGCGCAGGCCCTAAATCTAGGGTCGGATTGAAAGCCAGTCCGGAAACCTTCACAGTGATCTGGAGCGAGTACGATGAACCTGGAAACGGCGATGACCCGCGGCAAGAGGGCCACCCAAGAACGACAATTGGACTTGGTGCGCCAGGCCTGCGCCTATATCGACGGGCAGGCCGAGGAGGGCACGCTGACCCTGGCGGCGCTGGCCGATCACCTCGATGTCAGTCCCTGGCACCTGCAGCGGTTCTTCAAAAAATTCATGGGTGTCAGCCCACGCGAGTATCTCGATGCCCGCCGAAGCCAGCAGTTTCGCAACGAATTGAAGGATGGCGGTTCGGTTGCCGGGGCCACCTATGGCGCCGGATACGGCTCCTCGAGCCGGGTCTACGAGCGCGCCGACCGCATGCTCGGCATGACGCCGGCTTCCTACGCCAAGGGCGGCAAGGGCGCCCGTATTATTTATGCCTGCATCGAATCTCCGCTCGGCCTGCTGTTGGTCGCGGCGACCGCGCGCGGGGTCTGCTTCGTCAGTCTTGGCGAGAGCGTTGCGGCCCTGGTCGAGGAGCTGCGCGCCGAGTTTCCCGCCGCCGAAGAAATTCGCCATGACGAAGACGCCGTCGCGGCCTCGCTTACGATCCTGCTCGACTACCTCAAGGGCGAGACGCCGCACGCCGACTTGCCGCTCGACATCCGGGCCACCGCATTCCAGCGCCGAGTCTGGCAGGAGCTGATCGCCATTCCCTGTGGCGAAACCCGCAGCTACTCGCAAATCGCTCGCCGCCTTGGCATCCCGCAGGGTCAGCGCGCCGTCGGCCGGGCCTGTGCCACAAATCCGGTATCCCTCGTCGTACCCTGCCATCGCGCTCTGCGCGAAGACGGTGGGCTTGGCGGTTATCGCTGGGGCCTGGCACGCAAGGAAGCCCTGCTCGACCTGGAGAGCCGCCTGACCCAGCCTTGATGTTGGAGACCAGCGGGCGGTGTGGGCCAAACCGGCCAGCCGCCCGCTTCCCTCTTGTCAGCGCCGGCCTTGGCAAGATATACGATTCTTATGCCGAACGGGCGCACGACCCACAAGATGTTGACCATTGGCGCACGACAACTTCCCGTTGAAGTGCGCCGTCATCCGCGCGCGCGGCGCATCTCCCTGCGCCTCGATGGCAAGGAGGATCGCCTGCGCCTGGTCCTGCCGCGTGGCGTTTCAATCGCCGAAGGCTGCGACTTCGCACGCTCGAAATCGGCCTGGGTTCTACGTCATCTGGATGCGAGAAGCCCGCAGATCCCCTTCGCCGACGGGACCGTTCTACCGCTTCTCGGTGAAGATCACATCATCCGCCACCAGCCGGCGGCGCGGCGCGGCGTATGGCGCGATACTGGGATTATCGCCGTCTCGGGACAGGCCGAGCACCTGTCGCGCCGGGTGCACGATTTTCTCAAATCCGAAGCCCGCGCCACGTTGACGTCGAGAGCCCGCGAGAAGGCCGCGCGCCTGCAACGCAAACCCGGCCGCATTACCCTGCGAGATACCACCAGTCGCTGGGGAAGCTGCACCGAGGACGGTGATCTTTCCTTTTCCTGGCGCCTGATCCTGGCACCCGAGGCGGTCCTCGACTATGTCGTCGCGCACGAGGTCGCTCACCTTGAGGAACTGAACCACGGCGCCCGTTTCTGGGCCCTGGCGGCCAGTCTGACCGGCGAGATGGAGGGCCCGAAACGCTGGCTGCGGCAACACGGCGAAAGCCTCCTTCGTTACGGCTAAAGCCACTTCGCCGCCGCGCTAGTGGTGTCCCGATTCCAGTGTAACTCAGCCCCCGAAACACGGCTCGTATGACGCGCCGTGTTTGGAAACCATCGAACCAGGTCCCGTTCAGACTTCGATGGAGACCGACGGCACCCAGACATAGTTGTCCGGATCGACCAAATAGCTCTCGCGCAGTCCATGCGGCTTGTCGAGAGCCGGCTGCAGCACGGTGTCGCCACGCGCCCGCGCCCGCGCCTCGGCGGCATCGGGGTCGATACCATAGAGGTGGAATTCGGCGCCTGCTCCCCTTAGGGCTCCGTCGCCGACCAACGCCTGCAAGGGATTGCTGTGATAGGTGTGATCGGCATGCAACATCCAGCGAAAGCCGTCGTGCCGCAGGACGGCAAAGTCGTCGTTTCGGTACATCACCTCGACGCCGAGAACCTCGCGCGCGAAGGCCACCGATGGTGCCGTCTTGCGCACCAAAAGATTGACACCGAAGCCCTTCAGCGAGTGCCCGAACTCGGCGGCGGGCATGAAATCTTCCGACATGGTCACGGTCTCCGGCGACGGAAATGAGTGGCCCGTGGCTTTGGAAATGCGGGTGCACCCCATGTCGCCCGCATTCCCTTAGCCAGGGACCCTTGCAGAGACTATAACCGCGGAGCCGAGAGCGGCGGAACAACCACTTCAAGAAATCCGACCGGACCTTTGACCTCAGTCGCATGATCATGGCCGCGCCAAAAAGCCTGCTCGTCACGGCTCTACTGACTTTTCTCGTCGCCGTCGGTCCACTTTCGACGGACCTCTACCTGCCATCGCTGCCGGCAATCGGCGCCTATTTCGACTCCGGTCCGGCCGAAGTGCAGTTGACGCTTTCGGTCTTCCTCATCGGCTTCGCCGTGTCGCAGCTTGCCTATGGACCGCTATCGGACCGCTTCGGCCGCCGCCCCATGCTGCTCGCCGGGTTGTCGCTCTATCTCGTCGCCAGTTTGGCCTGTTGCCTGGCGCCGAGTCTGGAGACCCTGATCGCAGCCCGCTTCCTGCAGGCCGTCGGCGGCTGCGCCGGCCCCGTCCTTGGCCGTGCCGTGGTGCGCGACGTCTATGGTCAAGAAGGCGCCGCTCGCGTGCTGTCCTACATGAGCCTGGCGATGGCACTGGCACCGGCCCTGGGACCGATCCTGGGTGGCTATCTGGAAGTCTTGTTCGGCTGGCGTGCCAACTTCGCCGCACTCAGCGCTCTTGGCCTGTTCGGCCTCGTCAGCGTCTTGATTTACCTGCCGGAAACCAACGCCTGGCGCGACGAAACCGCTACCCAGCCGCGCCAAATCGCCAAGAATTATCGCGCCTTGTTGGCCGATCGCGTCTATGTCGGCTATCTGCTGGTTGTCGCCTGCGCCTATTCCGGCATCTTCGCCTTCATTTCCGGTTCGTCCTTCGTGCTGATCGAGACCTTGGGCCTCACCCCCAGCCAGTATGGCCTCTGCTTTGCCACCTTCGTCCTCGGCTACATGGTGGGCACCTTTATTTCCGGCCGCATGAACCGACGGCTGGGGATGCAGCGCCTGATTACCATCGGCGCCTGGATCGGCTGCCTCGGCGGGCTCTGCGGACTGGTTCTGGCCCTTGCTGGCGTGCTTAGTGTCACCGCCGTAGTCGCACCCCTGACCCTTTTCATCGTCGGCGCCGGGCTCATGCTGCCGAATGCCCTGGCCGGCGCCATCGGCCCCTACGCCAAAATGGCGGGCAGCGCCTCGGCACTGCTGGGCTTCTTCCAGATGAGCATCGCCGCGCTGGTCGGGATCGGCGTCGGCCTGGCAAGCGACGGCACCGCCCGTCCCATGGCCGCCGCCGTTGCCCTCGTGGCAATCGGCGCCCTTGCCGCCAGGCGCCTCACGCGGCAAGCCTCGCGGAATTCGCGTTAAGGAAAGAAGCGCTCGACGTTGGGGTCTTTTTTGGCCTCTCGGCCGTCCTCGCGCGAGAGTTTCCCAAGAATGCGATCGATGAAGCCGACATTGTCCTCGGCGGCAACCTGGGTGCCGCCGTCGGGCAGGTCGTGCACCATCCGGCCATCCAGAGCGCGCTGCATGAAACGCGCCCAAAGGCGCGCCGGAAGACCGCCGCCGGTGACCTTGTTCATCGGAGAG
Source organism: Kiloniellaceae bacterium (assembly GCA_021776145.1). Lineage (GTDB taxonomy): Bacteria > Pseudomonadota > Alphaproteobacteria > Kiloniellales > Kiloniellaceae > JAJFGM01. Next base: position 6,160 of record JAJFGM010000209.1, read on the forward strand.
TTGTCGTCATTGCCGAACCAAACGCCGGTTACCAGCTCGGCTGTGAATCCGATGAACCAGGCATCGCGAAAGTCCTGGCTGGTCCCGGTCTTGCCGGCCGCCGGACGCGCCAGCTTAGCAGCCTTGCCGGTGCCCCACTCGACGCTGGCGGTCATCAGATCATTCATCTGCTCGATGACCCGCGGCGACATGACACGGCCGGGCCCGGCGCCCTGCGGCCGGCGGTAGAGAACCTCGCCACGGGCATCGCGGATTTCGAGAATGCCGTACGGCCAGACCCCGACACCGCGATTGGCAAAGGTCGCATAGGCACCGGTCAACTCCAGCAAAGTCACTTCGGAAGCGCCCAGGGCCAAGCCCCCATCCGGCCGCAAGTCCGAGGTGATGCCGAGTCGCCGTGCCGCCGCGGCGATCCGCTTGGGACCGACCTCCATGGCAACGCGCACCGCGACTGAATTGAGCGAACGCGCGAAGGACTCGCGCAGCGTCACCTCGCCATAATACTTGTTGGCATAGTTGTGCGGTTGCCAGTTGCCGACCCGGACCGGCGCATCGAGCAATTTGCTGTCGGGCGCCAAGCCTCCCTCTTCCAGCCCCGCCATGTAGGTGAACAGCTTGAAGGCTGAGCCCGGCTGACGCAGCGCCTGATTGGCGCGATTGAACTGGCTGACGGCATAGTCGCGTCCGCCAAGCATGGCCAGAACCGCGCCCGATGGCGCCAGGCTGACCAACGCCGCCTGGCCGGCGCGCAGCTTGGCGCCCTCGCCGGCGAGAACGGCTTCGAGCTCGCGTTCGGCGATGGCTTGCAGCTTCGGATCGAGGGTCGTCGCCACCTGGATATCCTGATCTACGCCACCGAGGTAGCCGCTGACCGGAGCCATGT
>JAJFGM010000210.1 GCA_021776145.1 Kiloniellaceae bacterium
GAGGCCCTGGCCGGGGTGGCCGCGGTCTCGGAAGCCGTGGCGCTGGAGGCCTTGAATCGCATCAAGGTCGAGGTCGAGGTCTTGCCGCACGCCATCGAGGTCGCGGAGGCGGCGCATCCCGACGCCTTGCCGCTTTACGACCACTCGCCCCGCGTTTCCTTGCCGGACGAGGTCTCCTGCGGCGATATCGAAGCCGGTTTTGCCACGGCCGATGTGATCGTCGAGAACGACTACCGGGTGCCGGTGCGCGAGCACGCGGCGATGGAGCCGGAGGCGGCACTGGCCTTTGAAGACGGCGGCAAGCTGATCATCCGAACCGGCCTCTATCACGCCTTCGTGCAGGGCACCCAGTCGATCGCCAACAACCTGGCCATGGCGGTGGAGGACGTTCGCATCGTCTGCCCGGCAATGGGCGGCAACTTCGGCACGCGCGGCGATACCCTGATCGCGGTGGCTGCCGGGCTGATGGCGAAAAAGACGGGTCGGCCGGTGCGCATGGTCTTCACCCGTGCCGAATCGATCCTCGGTTCCTGCAAGGCGCCTTCGGTCGACATCCGCTATCGCACCGGGGCGACCAGGGACGGCCGCATCGTCGCGGTCGACGTCGAGGTGATGCACGGCGCCGGCAGTTGGGCGCCCTTCCTGATCGACAAGACGACCAGGGGGGTCGAACTCTGCTTCTACGAGACGTTGGGTGCCCTGCTGTCGCACGTGACCGGTCCCTACGAGATCGAAAACGTGCGGGCGCGGGCCTGGGACGTTCTGACCAATGGGCCGCGCTATGTGCCCTTGCGTGGCACCAACGCCAACTACCTGCCGCTTGCCTACGAGTCGCAGGTCGACCTTATCGCCGAGAAGCTGGGGATGAGCCCCATCGATGTGCGCCTCAAGAACGCCATGCGCCCGGGCGCGCGCACCCACTTCGGCCAGACGCTCACCGAGAGTGTCTCGATGGTCCAGGAACTGGAGCTGCTGCGGCCGCACTACGAAGCGGCGCAGGCACGCCTGGAGCGGCGGCGCAGCGATGCCGAGGGAGACTGGCGGCCGGGGCTTGGCATGGGGGCGGGTTGGCGCAACATCGGCTATCTCAAGACCACCATCTCGGCCGGCTGCAGGCTGGACCCCGACGGCAAGGTGCATGTCCTGGCCGGCACGGTCGAACAGGGCCAGGGCCCAACTACTCAATTCGCCCAGATCGCCGCCGACGCCGTCGGCGTCTCGATGCGCGACATGCGCGTCACCCTGGGCGATACCGAGGCCGCCCCCTATCCGGTTCCGACCTTCAGTTCCGTCTCGACCGTCGGCACCGGCAAGGCGGTGCTGATGGCGGCCGAAAAGCTGCGCCAAAAGCTCGTCGCGGTCGCCGCGGAGCTGTTGCAGAGCCAGCCCGAGGCCATCGCCATCGAGGGCGACCGCGCCTTTGTCGAGGCCGCCCCCGACCGGCATGTGACGCTGGCCGAAATGGCGGCGCATTTTCAAAGCAGCGGTCAAAGCAGCCTCTGCGAGGCGGCCCTGGATTGGAGCGGCGAGGCGCCGACGATCCTCTACGGCTACAACGCCGGCCTCATCGAGCTCGACGTCAACACCGAAACCGGTCAGGTCCGCCTGCTCACCCACGTCAACGTCACCGACCCCGGCACGCGGGTCAATCCGCTGGCGGTCGATGGACAGATCGATGGCGCGATCGCGTTCGGCATCGGCTTTGCCCTCAGCGAACGCTTCCACCCCGATAATCCCGCAACCCTGCTGGGCTACGGTCTGCCCTCGACCAAGGATATCCCGGTCGAGGTGACGCGGCTTTATGTCGAAGATCCGCTGGAACGCGGCCCCTTCGGCGCCAAGAGCATCGCCGAGCACCCGGGAATTTCGCCGATCCCGGCGATCATCAACGGTATCGCCAACGCGACGGGCGTGCGCCTGCGCGATATCCCGGCGACCCCCGAAAGGGTCAAGACGGCCCTTCAGGAGGCGGCCCAAACGGCGAGCGGGGATTAGCCGTGCAGCGCCGTCGCCAGCAAATCGGATACAAGCAAATCGGATACAAGCAAATCCGAAACAAGCAAATCGGAACCGAGCAAATCACAAACAGCATGTTCAACAGGGAGGAAATTATGACGCGATACTCATCGAAGGGCGGCAAGGGACTCTCGCGCCGCCGGCTCTTGGCGTCCGCCGGGGCGGCCGCCGGCGTGGCGGCAAGCAGCCTATTCTTGGGCGGCAAGGCGCCGGCCCTGGCCGCCGGCAAACACAAACTCCGCTACATCGCCTTCATCAACCGCAAGACGGTTTGGGGCAAGCCCTACGACTTCCTCGCCGAAGAGGTGGATCGCTTATCGGGCGGTGAGTTGGAAATCGAGTACGCCGGCGGCTCCGACGTCATCGGCGGCTTCGATGCGCCCGAGGCCATCGCCAACGGCGTTTTCGACATGAGCCATTCGGCCAACTCCTATTTCGCCGGTGCCGTGCCCTCGTCGATCTCGCTGGCCAGCGGCAATGCCTCGGTCGATGAGCTGCGCGCTTCCGGGGCACTCGATGCCTATGCCGATATCGTCTTGCAGCAGCGCGGCGTGATGCTGCTGGGCGTGCCGCTCAGCGGTGTCGGCTACGTCTTCCAGGTGCGCGGCAGCCCCGGCGAGCTGTCCTATTTCAAGGGCAAGAAGATCCGCTCGATCCCGCTCTACGATCCGATCCTGCAGGCCCTCGGCGCGACACCGGTGACGACCTCGCCGGCGGAAGCCTACACGGCCATGGAACGCGGCGTCGTCGACGGTCTCGGTTGGCCGGACATTGGCCTTCTGGATTTCAAGTTCTATGAACAGGCCAAGTTCATCATGATGCCGACCTTCTACCAGTTGCGCACGGCGACCCTGATCAATCCGAATTCCTTCAAGGGATTGCCGGAGCCGCTGCAGAACGTGTTGGTCGAGGCCTCGCGTTCGGCCGATGCCATCGGCGCGAAATGGGCGGGCGAGAAGCGCGACGCCGAACATGCCGAGATGGCCAAGGCCGGGGTCCAGTTCGTTTCCCTGTCGGACGCCGAGAGCAAGAGCTTCGTCGACCTGACCGAGGACAAGCTTTGGGCCAAGATCGCCGAGTTGGCGCCGGACGATTCGGCGCGGCTCAAACCCTTGTTCGACGCGGCCGGCTGACGCCGCCGTTACTCTTGACGTGACAGCGGGCCCGGTCTGCCTCTGGACTGGCAGGCCGGGCCCGCTTGCTTTATGTCATGGGAGTTTCAGGTGAGCATTCGGGGGGAAGGATCACTTGGCTTTCGCGAAGGTCTATGGGGCGTTCGAGCGGCTCGCCGCCGTGCTTGCGGTCTTTGCCGCCGGCCTGATCCTGGCGATGGCCTTCTGGACCACCTATGACGTCTTGGCGCGCAAGTTCTTCGACGTAGCTTCGCCCTGGGCCTTCGATCTGTCGGAATACTCGCTGGTCTGGATCACCTTCCTGGGCGCGCCTTGGGTCCTGATGCAGGATCGCCACGTGCGTATCGAGATTCTTACCGAGGCGCTGCCGGCACGACTTCAGCGCGGTCTTGGCCTGTTGGTCTGCCTTGTCGGAATTGCGACCTGCGCGATCGTGACCTGGCGCACCGGGATCGCAGCGGTCGAGTATTTCGACCGCAACGTGATGATGCCGAGAATTTGGCGCATACCTCGGGTCTGGCCCTACTGCGCCGTTCCCATCGGCAGTGCCCTGCTGACCGCGGCCTTTGCCCTGCGGCTCGGCCTTTATCTGAAGGAGCCGGATCCGGAAGCGATCCTGCGTGCCAAGGCCTCGGCCGGCCAGTCGACCGGCCATGAGGACGAAGCCGCCAAATCCGCGCCGGGAGGCTAGGGACCGTGTCCTACGAATGGGTCTACGACCTGTCCTTCTTCTTCGGCCTCTTGATGCTGATGATGCTGAGCGGCATGCCGGTCGCGATCGGCTTCCTGACCCTCAACATCGTCGGCCTCTATTTCTTCGTCGGCGGCATCGGCTCGCTGGCGCTCTTGGCGACCAGCACCTTTTCCTCGGTCGGCCAGTTCGCCCTGATTCCCATCCCGCTTTTCATCCTCATGGGCGAGCTCTTGATGCGGACCGGGCTGGCCTCCAAGACGGTCGAGGCGGTGGATCACTGGATCGGCCGCATCCCCGGCCGGCTGTCTCTGTCCTCGGTCGGCGGCGGCACGCTGTTCGGCGCCCTGAGCGGCGCCAGTATGGCCTCGGTTGCCATGCTTGGCTCGACCCTTGTCCCGGAAATGGCCAAGCGCGGCTACAAGCCGGCCATGTCGGTCAGTTCCATTCTCGCCGGCGGCGGACTGGCGGTGCTGATTCCGCCCAGCGCCCTCGGGGTTCTGCTCGGCGCCTTGGCCAAGGTCTCGATCGCCCAACTGCTGATCGCCGGCATCCTGCCGGGGATCCTTCTCGCGGTCATGTATTTCGTCTATTTCGCCACACGCGCGGTACTGCAGCCGGAACTGGCGCCGCCCTACGAAGCCGCAGCGACGAGCCTTGGCGAAAAGCTCTTCGCACTCTTGACGGTGACGCCGCTGCTGAGCCTCATCGTCGTTGTCACGGGCTTCATCTTCCTGGGTATCGCGACGCCGTCGGAGTCCGCCGCCATGGGCGTGGTGGCGACCTTGGTTCTTGCGGCTTGCTACGGCCGGTTGACCTTCAAGGCCCTGCGCGAATCGCTGATGGCGGCAATGACGACGACCTCGATGATGCTGCTGGTCATCGTCGGCTCGACCGGCTTCAGTCAGCTTCTGGCGGCGACCGGCGCGACCTCGGCGCTGGTCTCGACGGTGGGCGAGCTCGGTCTCGATCCGATCCTGACGGTCATTGTCATGCAGGTGATCGTCCTGGTCCTCGGCTGCTTCATCGACACCATTTCGATCATGCTGGTGTCGATCCCGGTCTTCATGCCGGTGATCAATGCCATCGGCCTCGACCCCATATGGTTCTGCATCCTTATCCTGGTGCAGCTCGAGTTGGCCGGCATCACGCCGCCCTTCGGCGTGCTGCTCTTTGTCATGAAGGGCGTGCAGCAGCACTTGAAGATGTCGGACATCTATGCAGCCGCCCTGCCCATCGTCCTCATTCAGATCACGCTGGTTGCGCTCTTGATGATATTTCCCGACATTGTCACCACCTTGCCGGAAATGCTGAAACGATAGATCGCCGATGCCCGAAACCATGGCCCTGGAAGCACAAAAAACGAAAATCAAGCGGGATCCCGCCGGGACCAAGGAACGCATACTGCGTGCCAGCCTGGTGGAGTTTGGCAGCAAGGGCTACGGTGGCGCGCGAACGGCCGGTATCGCCAAGCGGGCGCGCTGCAATATCCGTATGCTCTATCACTATTTCGGCAGCAAGGAGGATCTCTATATCGCCTGCCTGGAACGGGTCTATTCACACATCCGCGCCGAGGAGCGGACCCTCAGGCTGTTGCAATTGGAACCACGCGCGGCCATCGAACAGCTCGTTTGCTTCACCTTCGATCACATGCACCGCAACCCGGATTTCGTGCACATCGCCGGTGTCGAGAACACCCAGCGCGGTCGCTTCATCAAGAAACTGCCGCTGCTCGCCAACGCCGCCGGTGAACTGATCGAAACCATCCGCGAGATCCTCCGGCGCGGCGCCAAGGAGAGAAGTCTGCGCGGCGACATCGACGCCTTCCAGCTCTATCTCTCGATTCTTTCGCTCAGCTACCTGCACCTCTCCAACCGCTATACGCTGTCGGTGACCTATGGCCGCGACATGGCGGAGTCGGACTGGCTCGACGAGCGCCGCCGGCATGTCTGCGACATGGTGCTTTCCTATGTCCGGGCGACGGACTGAAGGCCTTGCACAGGGATAGGGCCTATTTCCTGCTGCTGAACATCGGACACTTCCTCGACCATTTGTGCACCTTGATTTTCGCGACGGTCGCGGCCCTGGCGCTGCACCGCGAGTGGGGTGTCGGCTATGCCGAGCTTCTGGTCTATGCGACGCCTGGTTTTTTCGCTTTCGGATTTTGTTCGCTGCCCGCGGGTTGGCTTGCCGACAAGTGGAGTCGCGACGGCATGATGTCGGTGTTTTTCATCGGCATCGGTCTGGCTTCGATTGTCACGGGGTTCGCCGCGACACCCCTGCAGATCGGCGTCGGCCTCTTCGCGATCGGCATGTTCGCGGCGATCTACCATCCCGTCGGTCTCGCCATCGTCACCATGAAATGGCGCAATACGGGCATGCGCATCGCCGCCAACGGGGTCTGGGGCAACCTGGGCGTCGCTTGCGCGGCCTTGATCACCGGATACCTGATCGATCACGGCGGCTGGCGCATGGCGTTCGTGCTGCCTGGCATTTTCTCCATCGTCATGGGGCTGGCCTACATGGCGCTGCGCTGGGAAAGCATCGGCGCCGACCGAACGGCGCCGAAATCGCCGCCCGGAGGTGTCGACGCGCAGGTCGCCTCGGCGCGGCGGGCGCTGCTGATCCGTGTCTCGGCCATCGTCTTCCTGACGACGGCCGTCGCCTCGATCATTTTCCAATCCACCACCTTCGCCCTGCCGAAGATTTTCGACGACCGCCTGCAGGGTCTCGCCGCCCAGCTGTCCACCTGGGTCGACACTACGGCCCAACCCGGTCGGGAAGATGTGGCAACCATGGTCGGTTCGCTTGCCTTCATGGTCTTCGCCGTGGCCTCGCTGGCCCAACTCGTCGTGGGCAGCCTGCTCGACCGTTACGGCCCGCGGCCCGTGTTCATGGGCGTGGCGACGATACAGTTGATCTTCTTTTCGCTGATGCCCGGGTTGACCGACGGATGGGCGCTGCTGGTGGCGCTGGGTTTCATGCTCGGAGCCTTCGGCCAGATTCCGATCAATGACTATATGATCGGCAAGATGGCCAGCGGTGCTTTTCGCGCGCGCATCTACGGCATTCGCTACGTCGTCGCCTTCTCGGTGCTCGCCGCGACCCTGCCGCTGATCGCCTTCGTCTATGACACCTGGGGCTTCGACACCCTGTTCCGCATCCTCGCGGGCGCCGCCCTGGTGATCCTGATTGCCGTCGCCATCCTGCCACGACGGCTACCGACCCCGGAGACCACGGAGGTCGCGGCGGAGTAACCGGGATTAGGCCGGCGGCCGGAGTGCCGACAGCTCGCCAACGGCGGCGAGCCGCCCTGCTTGCAATGCAAGATCGGCGTCGCTGCCGGGATGCCCGCACAGCAGACAGCCGAGCGGCAGGCCATCGCCTGCGAGCCCGGCGGGGACCGTGACGATCGGTCCGCCCAGGGCTGTCCAGGGCGCGATGTAGCGAAAGTCGCCGGTCCCGGCGCTTTTCACCGGTGCCGTTGCCGGCGTTGCCGGAAAGAGCACGATCTGGTGCCGGCCCAAAGCCGAGAAGAACTCGGACCGCAGCGCCGTCAGCTCGGCACGCATCTTCAGGTAGACATCCTCATCGATGGTCAGGCCCTCGCGCAGGTCCTCGATCAGGATCGGGTCGACCAGGCCGTCGGCGAAGTCGAGCAGCGCGCGGTGCGCGCGCGCCGCCTCGTACTTGACCGTTCGCTCCAGCAGGTCGCCGACCCTGGCGAGGGAGACAGGGCTGTCCCGCATGGTGGTGCGATGGCCGCGGTCGGCAAGCCTTTGCGCCATCGATTCCCAGGTGCGGCGGCTGTCGTCCGACAAGCTGTCGAGCAGCGGATCCCGCAGGACGACAACTTCGAGCCCTTCATCCGTCGCAAGCGCCCGACCCGGCGGGATAAACGCGGGCCGGATCGCGCGAAACGCAAAGGTCGCGTCGGCGACCCGCGCACCGTAGACGCCGGTGGTGTCGTAGGAGGGCGCCAGCGGCACGACACCCCAGGCGGATATGGAGCCGGTGCTGGGCTTGAAGGCGGCGATGCCGCAATAGGCGGCCGGCCGGTTGTGCGAGGCGACGGTCTGCGTCCCCAGGGCCAGGGGCACCATGCCGGCCGCCACGGCCGCCGCCGAGCCGCTCGACGAGCCGCCGGGCGTGTGCTCGGTGTTCCAGGGATTGCGGGCCGGCGACTGGCGGAACCAGGCGAACTCGGTCGTCTGCAGCTTGCCGAGCACGATGGCGCCCCGCGCCTTGAGCTGCAGGACGATTTCCGCGTCAGCGGTGGCCGGGGCGATATCCTCGCGCGCGGCGCTGTTGCAGCGGGTCGGCAGACCCTCGACGTCGATGATGTCCTTGACCCCAAAGGGGATGCCGTGCAGCGGCCCGCGTATTTCGCCGCGCGCGGCCTCGTCGGCGCGCCGACGCGCCAGCACCAGCGCCCGCTCCGCGTCGAGGACGCGCCAGGCCCGCACCTCCGGCTCGACCGCGTCGATGCGCTTGAGATAGCGCTGCAAAAGCTCGACGGGTGACAGCTCTCGGCGCGCGATGGCCTCGGCAAGCGTCGGCAGGCTGCCTGGGTGCTGGATTAAGGCGGGCGGCGATACCTCGCGGTCTGAAGGGATGTCGAGCAATTGCACCTCCCACTTTCGCCCTGCGATTTTGGGGCCGAATTCGGGACTGTCCCAGTTTATGACGGATTACGCTACGACCCCTCGGTTTCATACGATATCAATCTCGAAGATTTGCGATTTCCGCGTCGAAGCTGCGCAAATAGCCTTTCCAAAGCGCCATTTCTGAATTTTCGGCCAAGGGCCCGACAATGGCCCGCCCTTTTTCGAACATCTCCAGGGCTTGCTCTCGCTGTCCCATAGCCTTCAGCAGTTGGCCAAGCTTGCCATGGCTGGCCGCCAAATCCGCCTGCCAGCCGGCGTGGCCCGGGTCCTGAGCCGCCAGACGCTCGGCAATCTCCAGGCCCGCGCCGAAGCTCTTCAGCGCCGCCGCGAGATCGCCCTGCGCCACCTGCACATCGCCGATCCTATCGTGGCTGACCGAGAGGTCGCGCTGCCAGCCGGCGTGGCCCGGGTCCTGAGCCGCCAGACGCTCTCGGATCTCCAGGCCCGCGCCGAAGCTCTTCAGCGCCGCCGCGAGATCGCCCTGCGCCACCTGCACATCGCCGATTTCATTGGAGGCGACCGAGCAGTCCCGGTCGTCCGTCGCAACCCGGTAGCCGGTCTCGGCGGCGTCGAGGGCAGCGCCGAGATCGCCGCACAGCGCATGCAATCGCGCCAGTTCGATGTGGGTCCAGAAGTGCTCGGGCGCCAGCTCCGCCGCCTTTCGATACCAAGCGAGCGCATCGACGACCGAGCGGGTCGCCGCCAGGGCCGCCTTCTCTCGTGCCGTGCGGGCAGCCTTGGCTTTGAGCTGTTGGGTTTGGTCGTCCACGCGGGCGTAGGCTTGCACTTCGCGATTGAACGCTTCTTCCAGCGCATCCTCTGCCGCTTGAAAGTCAGGGATCTGCAGTGCTTCTTGTGCCTTGGCTTTCGCCGGGTCGTTGGAATGCAGAACTTCTCGTGCTGCTGAAATCGCGCGGTCGATTGCATATTCAGAAGTGTCGGGTCGACCATCTTCTGCGACCCCGATACGCCCGGTTCGAAGGGCTTCGTCGATCTTGCGTTCGAGCCTGACGTTGGCCTCTTCTGAGCGTTTTGAGGCCTCTTCAGCGCGTTGGGCGGCTTCGGTCGCGACAGCGGTTTCGCTTTTCGGTGCTTCGGTGCCGGCGGCCCAGCGCCACAATGCCCACAGGGGTGCCGTCGCGGTACGCAGTAGGTCCAGCCCGTTCCGCCAAAGCGCGACGAGGGCGGCGAACAACACCAGACCAGCGACGATGTCGACCGCGTAGGGCTCCACACTATCCGGCAACCAGCTTAGATAAGGCTCGGCTTTCGCGCGCGCCCAGTTGTGTGCAGCGTTTAGTTTCTCACCCAGGGTCGGGTCGGTCTCCGGCATTGCGAGCCCCGCAGTGTGTATGGCCGCTCACTATGACAGCGACTGCGTCACTCGCACAATACGAGCATGAGCCCAGAAAACACTCCAGAAATCGTCGCTTGCGACGCGCGCTTGTATTCCAAGTGCGGCGGTCGAACAATGCAATGGGCCTTCCCTGCTGAGGGGATCGGTTGCTTGCGCTCATCGGTGTCGTGTAATGCGAATTGGAGGCCCCGTCGTCTTGAAACTCTAACGGAAGCGGTAACTCAGCAGCATGGACGCCATCGAACTGACCCGCGACCTCGTCGCCATCCAAAGCCTCAACCCCGGCGGCGACGAGCATGACTGCGCCCTGTTTCTCGGCGGTCTGCTTGAGGAGGCCGGCTTCGAGGTCAGCTACCACGACTTCGCGCCGCGCCGGACCAGCGTCGTCGCCAAGAGGGGCGGCCGCGGCAAGGGCCGGCAACTGTGTTTTGCCGGCCATATCGATACGGTGCCGCTCGGCAGCCAGCCATGGTCGGTCGATCCCTTCGGCGGTGAAATCAGGGATGGCCGGCTTTACGGGCGCGGCGTCACCGACATGAAGTCGGGCATCGCCGCTTTTGTCAGCGCGGCGGTCGATCTCGGCGAGGCGTTGGACGACGGCCCGGGACTGCTGCTGATCATGGCGGCCGGCGAGGAAACCGGCTGCGAGGGCTCGCGGCCCCTGGGGGCGGAGCTTGCCGGCGAGGTCGAGGTCGGCGCCATGGTCATCGCCGAGCCGACCTACAACCTTCCAAAGGTCGGCCACCGCGGCGCCTTTTGGCTGCGCATGACGGCGGCCGGCAAGACCGCGCACGGCTCGATGCCGGAGCACGGCATCAATGCGCTCTACAAGGCGGCACGCGCGGCCGGCAAACTCGAGGACTTCGATTTCAACGTCAAGCGCCACCCGCTGCTCGGCGGCAATTCGCTCAGCGTCGGCAACCTGCATTCCGGGCAGAACGTCAACTCGGTGCCGGACCGCGCCGTCATGGAGGTCGACATCCGCACCATCCCCGGAGTCGATCATGGCAGCCTGCGCGAAGGTTTCCTCGGTTACCTCGGCGCGGATATCGAGGCGATCGAGCCTTTCGTCGACCTCGATAGCGTCTGGACCGATCCGGCGCATCCCTGGATGCAGCGCGTCTTCGACCTCGTCACGCCGATCCTCGGCGCACGGCCGGAGATCGGCGCCTTGCCCTTCTTCACCGACGCGGCGGTCCTGCAGCCGGCCTTCGGCGGCGTCCCGACGGTGATCCTCGGCCCCGGCGAAACCCACATGGCGCACCAGACCGACGAATACTGCCTGGTCGACAACATCCCCGTCGCGGTCGAGATTTATCGGCGCATCATCGAAGACTGGGCCGAAAGCAATGTGGCGGTTCTTTAGTTTGCCTTCTAAACTTCGCAAGCCGAGCGCCCTTGGCGCGGTCCGTGATCTGCCCGATGGAGTGCCGCATGCCCAGACACCTGACCCGTGAAGAGTTGAAGGCCGGTCTGCCGGAAATTCTCGCCTCTCCCGCCGACGAAGGAGTCCTTCAGGGCATCGTGGTGCGACCCGCCTCGGGCCAGCGCCAGGAGCCCGAGAGCTGCGCCATCAGCCTTGCCGGCGGCGTCCGGGGCGACCACTGGGTCAAGGGCTGCTGGAAGTCGACGGAAGACGGCGCGCCGCACCCGGACGTGCAGATCTGCATCATGAACGCCCGTTGCATCGGCTTGATCGCGCGGGAACGCGCGAACTGGGCGCCGGCCGGTGACAACCTCTTCATCGACATGGACATCACGCCCGGCAACACGCCGCCCGGCACGCGCCTCGCCATCGGCACGGCGGTCATCGAAATCACCGACACGCCGCACAACGGCTGCGCCAGTTTCATCGAGCGCTACGGCCGCGATGCCTGCATCTTCGTCAATACCGGCGACGGCGCCCGGCTGCGGCTGCGCGGCATCTATGCGCGGGTCGTGCAGGACGGTGCAGTGACTGTCGGCGACAGGGTGACCAAGATACCCTAGCCACCTGCAAGAAACTCATGGCGCCGCCAGTCGGCGCGGACCGCCCAACAGCCAGAAGGACCCACCATGTCTCTGTCCGACTACAAAACCGCGCTGGTCACCGGTGCCTCCAGCGGCGTCGGCGCCGCCTGTGTCAGGTCATTGCGCAAGACGGGCCTGGAGGTTCTCGCCGTCGCCCGCCGCGCCGACAAACTCGCCGAACTGGCGGAAGAGACGGGCTGTCAGGCCCTGCCGCTGGACTTGACCGATACCGATGCGGTCTATGCCGAACTGGCGGAGCGGGAGGTCGATGTCCTGGTCAACAACGCCGGCCTCGGACGCGGCTACGAGGGCTTCTTCAAGTCGACACGAACCGAGATCGACGAGACCATCGATTTGAACGTCGGTGCCGCCATTCATGTCGTGCGGGCCGTCGCCGCGGGGATGGTGACGCGGCGGCGTGGCCACATCGTCCACATCGGCTCCATCGCCGGGCTCTATCCCCTGGGCTTTCCGGTCTACGGCGCCAGCAAGGGCGCGCTGCACCTCTTTGCCCAGCACCTGCGCATGGACCTCAAGGGATCGGGCGTGCGGCAGACCGAGATCTGCCCTGGGCGTATCGAGACGCCCTTTTTCGAGACCGCCTTCAAGACCGTCGAGGAACGCCAGGCCTTCATGTCCGGTTTCACGCCGTTGCAGCCCGAGAACATCGCCGACGCGGCGGTCTTCGCCATCGATACGCCCTGGCACGTCAACGTCAGCCTGATCGAGCTGACGCCGACGGAACAGGTGCCCGGCGGCGCGGTCATCGAGGCGGCGGCACGGGATTAGTTGATACCAAGGCTCATCGCAGATGAGCCTTGTACTTGCGTTCAAGCGCCACGCAGGCTGAGCGCCTCAATGGCGCTTGTCCTTGAAACCCTTGGTTCCTTCGAACCAAAGGTATCCGCGTCCGAATAGGCTTTGTGGAGTTTGCGCGGCGCGGCGCCGTCAACGTCGCAGAATGAGGACGCCGTCGCGGATCTCGAAGGAGCTGAGGCGCTCGAGAAAGCGCATGCCGAGCAGCGAGCCGCGCATCTCGGCCTGATTGACCGAGGCCGGCAGGTCGTTCATGCGGATCGGGCCGACCTCGAAGCTCTCGAGGCGCACCGCCGCCGTGCGCACGCTGCCGTTGGCGGTTTCGGCGAAGCCGCTGAAATTCAGCGTTGCCGGGTCGAAGCCGATGCGGCGGGCGTCGGCCGGGCTCAGCACGATGGCGCTGGCGCCAGTGTCGACGAGGAAACGTATGGTCTGGCCGTCGACTTTGGCCTCAATGCGGAAATGGCCGTCGTTCCCGGCCGGGAAGCGGACCTCGGCGTCGCCGACCGCCGTGCCGCGAAAGGGCAGAAGCTCGCCCAGCAGGCGTCCACCGACGTCAGCGAGGTCGTGTCGGAAGGCGAGAACCACCGCCAGGACGGCGATGATCACCACCCACAGGGCGGCGGCCTTGGCGACGCCCTTGAGCCTCAGCCGGCGGCGGGCGACGAGCGAACTGGAGACGAAGACGAGAAGCAGCAGCAGATAGACGAGCCGCGAGTGATCGCCGTCGGAATAGAGCGCATCGGGAAAGCGCCACATAAGAAAGCCGACCAGCGCCGCGACGCCGGCCAGCAGCGTCAGCCAGAGGATCCAGCCGCCGGAGTTTCCCGCGCGTTTCGGGCCCGCGTTCCAGGGACCGCTCATGCCGCGTCCTTTCGCCAAGTTTATCGCGCCGAAAGCGGTCGACGGGCACCGAGCGTCAGGCTTTCGATGGCGGTATCGAGGACCTCCATGCCGAACTCGCGCGGCGCGGCACTCCCGCCGAGCCCACAACCAGAATGTCCACAGGCCCTAATCGAGCGACATCGCGACACGAAAACCGTTGGCCGAGTAGCGTACGTCGGAGTCGTAGTAGAAGCGGCTCGATGCGCGCAGATAGTCGGTTTTGTCTCGCCAGGACCCGCCGCGCAGAACGCGTTGACGGCAGTTGTCTTCCTCCCAGCTACTGCCATCCGCGGGATGACCCTTGTAGGAACTGTGCCAACAGTCGGAGACCAACTCCCA
>JAJFGM010000022.1 GCA_021776145.1 Kiloniellaceae bacterium
GACGTCGTCCAGCCAACCAAGGATGTAGAGAACGGCGAGCGGAACGCAGATCCATTTGAAGAACAGGTTGACCGTCGCGTTGCCAATGAAATGGCTGGCGATCCTGTAGACCAGATATACCAGGGCGACGCCCTGAGCCCCGCGGACCAGCCAGGATTCGCCGAAAAACGCCTGGCTGATCGGCGTTGCCGCGCCGAGCAAAAGGACGAACATGATCGGAGTCAGCAGGCCGCGGCCGCGATAGATTTTCGAGCGCGCCTCAAAGAAGGCACCGGGTTGCGGTTCGCCGCTGAAAACGCCGATACGCCTGGTCATCTGAACCACGATTGGCCAGGCGAGCAACAGTGTCGCCGCGATACTGCCGATCTGGAGGTAGAGCTCCGCGCTTTGCAGATGCGTCAGCAGCTCTCGCCAGGCTATCATCAGGGATTCCGTAGACCATTCCATCGCGGCAACAATCCAACCAGCTTAAGTGGGAAACGACAGCAGCGGGTCTCTGCAGGAAGGTGAGGCGAAAATGTGCCCTTTTTTCCCGATCTCGCAAATCATTTCATGAAACGCCCGAGTCGATACGACACTAACATGTCCATACCTTTATCGGTTCGTCACGCCCGCGCAATTGTTGGTGTCCGGCATCGACCAATCCTGACATGACTTCGACGGCGTCAGCATCGTCGCCCCGGCGAATCGCAAACGCCAGATCGTCGCTCGTCACCATTGCCACGCCGAGCGTTCGCGTCAGCGCTTCCAATCGGCTGGCGACGTTGACCGCGTCCCCCAGCACCGCGTACTCCAGCCGACGTTCCGATCCGATATCGCCAAGCACGACCGGACCGTAGTGCAGACCGATCGAGACCTTGACTGCTTCGGCCCCGGCATTTTTTCGCGCCAGGTTCCAATCTTCGATATCTGCCAGCATCGCGCGGCCGCAACCCAATGCGTTGGCCGCGTCGGCCGGGCTTGGTTCGGGCGTGCCGAATGTCGCCATGAGTCCATCGCCAAGGAATTTGTCCAACGTGCCGTGGTGCTCGAAGACCTGGGATTCCAAACGGGCATGGAATTGACGCAGCAACGCCACCACCTCTTCCGGCGACTGTTTCTCGGCCATTCGCGTAAAGCCGACGATGTCGACGAACATCACCGCCACGTTTTGCGAACGAATGGCACCCAGCGGCTGATCTCTTCCGGCCATCTCGTCGACAATACTGGGCGGGAAATAGCGGGCGAGGTTCGCACGCTCGCGCGCGATGTTCGCCTGCCGAAAGATCAGCTTGTTGTTGCGGTGCCCGTTCACCGCGAGGATGCCGGCGACGATGATGAAGACGATCACCTCCTGAATGCGCTCGGGTGTTCCGGGGTCGTTGGGGTCGATCGTGTTTGCAATTCGCTCGTATCCGGCGAAGGCCGCGGCGGCGTTTTGAGAGAGTTCGGGAATCTCGAAACCGAACAAAACGACCAGGGCCAAGGCGGCCAGCCATAGGCCGGTGGTCCAAGTGCCGAAAGCAACAATCGTCCGCCAGGAATAAGCCAGTGTCCCGGCCGCGAGAAAAACATAGAAATAGGCAAATTCCCCCAACTCGAACTGGTAGGCCGTGGGCCAGACTTCACCGCGAAGGGGATTGGGAAAGACCATGATGAACGTAAGCAATGCCAGGTCGACGAAGATCAAGAAGAGCTCCCATCGCGACTGCGCGACCTGGCCCGCCCGCAATTGGGCCCAACCAACAAGGGCGAAGACGCCCACTGCGGCTTCGTAATAAAGCGCCTCCCAAGTCGGGTTCAGGAATGGGATCAAGAGGGCAATGACCGCCAATGCGATCCAACGGGTCCGCACTGCCAGGCGCAGCCCATTGCGTTTGTTTTCGCTCAATGCCTCCTGCACGAAGGGGTCGACCCGGGCGAGATCCTCGCCTTTCAAGCCGCCGCGGCGGAGCGAGAAATCGTTCCACGAAAGTCTCGAAGTCGAGTGGTTTGACATGGTCGCTCCTGCGTCGGCCGTAGGGATGAACGCGAATCACACTAAATTCAAAAATTTAGGGCAATTTCCCCCGATCCTTATCACGGACGGCGACAATCACCCGACGACTCTCGTCGCCATTCGCCATCGCCGGCACCATGACTTTCAGCGAAGCGAGTAGGTCTGACAGCCGCGTCTTTTCGATGGTGATTTGCCTGCGGGATTTCAGCGCGTTCCGAACGCCTACAAATGGATGGCCGAGCCAGCTTATTCCTCGCGGAAGGCGTGCGAGACGCTGTCGCGGATCGGATCGACGAGGTATTCCAGCAGGGTACGTTCACCGCTGGCGATCATCACCTGGGCCTGCATGCCGGGCGAGATCGTGTTTTCGCCAAGCCGTTCCATTTCGAGCTTATCGATCACGACCCGCGCGACGAAGAAGGATTCCTCCTCTTCCTCGTTGGTCAGGCTGTCGGCCGAAACATAGATGACCTCGCCCTTGACGCTCGGTGTCGTGCGTTGCTTGAAAGCCGTAAAGCGGACTTCGGCTTGTGACCCTACGGTGACCGAATTGATGTCGTTGGGCTTAACCCGCACTTCGATGGTCAGGTCCTCGCTGCGCGGCACGATGTCCAAGATCGGGTCGCCGGGTCGGATGACGCCGCCAGCGGTAAAGTAGCGCAGTTCGACCACGGAACCGGAAATCGGCGCGCGCACCTCTTGGCGGTTCAGCACGTCGACGGAGGAATTCAACTTCTCGTTGGCCTCGTTCAATTTGCTATTGATCTCGCGCAACTCGTCCTCGATTTCGCCGTTGCGTTCATTTTGCAGGTCGATGATCTGCAACTCGGTCTCGCCGATGAGCTGCCGCGCGCGCGCGGCAAGGCCGCGCTGCTGGTCGCGAACGCCTCTCAGGTGGGCCGCCTGCCGCTCCAGCTCGAGCAGGATTTTGCGCGGCGAGATTTGTTTTTCGACGAGCTTTTTCAGCGGCTCGATTTCTTGGCTGAGAATGGCTAACTGGTTGCTCGCCGACTGGCTTTGGGCCTGATAACTGGAGATTTCGGACTTCATCTGTTCCATGCGCTGGTAGAGGATTTGAACCCGGCCCTCGTATTTGCGCTGTCGCGCGGCAAAGAGAGTGACCTGCGTGCGCATGATCTTTTGCACGCGCGGATCGTTGAAACTCTCGCGGATTTCATCCGGGAAATCGATGTTAGCAGCGCCTTCGATTTCGGCCGACAGGCGTGCTTCCTGGGCCTTGAGGGCGAGGAACTGGCCGCGTACGAGCTCCCAGGATGCCCGCGCCTGGGTATCGTCGAGCCGCACCAGAAGATCGCCGGCCTCGACCTCGTCGCCGTTGCCAACGAGAAGTTCGCTGATGATGCCGCCTTCGAGATGCTGCACTGTCTTGCGGTTGCCCTCGACCTTGACGACGCCGCCGGCGACGACCGCCGAGGACAGCGGCGCCAAGGCGGCCCAGGTTCCAAGAACCCCGAAAAAGAGAAAAATGATGACCGCGCCGGCAATCAGGGCACCGCGGATGGCCAAGGGATTATCCAGCTTGATGTCCTGGCCCTTCCTGGTGGGCGCCGCAGTGGAGTCGGCTTTTTCAAGGCTCAGGGCGGTGCTCATGTTTCGCCTCCAGAGGTCGATGTGGGGCGCACTGGGGTCATGCTGGGCATCTTTTCTTCATTATCCTTTGTTTCGCTGCTTTCCACGTCGATGACCGCGGCGCCGGTCTGTGCCGCTGCTGGTCGCACCGGAGCCATGCTGGGGACCGCCTCGCCGCTCTCTTCCGCGTCACCTTCCGCTGCCTCGCGTTGAGGCCTGCCGGGTTTCGCCGTCGCCGGCCGCACGCGCGGCATGCGCGGTGGCTTGCTGTTGTCGTCGCTGGTTCCGCCATCGGTCTCGGTGTCTTCCAACGAGGCTGACTGAACCGGCGCCATCATCGGCAGTTCGCCAGCGCTTTCGCCTTTCTGGATTTCCGGCGGCAACTTGGGTTGTTGCGGCTTGCCGGTTAGGCGCTCCATCACCGCCTGGGTTGGCCCAGCCATCTGTACGGCACCGTCGCGCATCACCAAGACCTTGTTGGTCACCCGCAGGATGCTCGGGCGGTGTGAAACGACGATGATGGTGGAACCGGCTTTGCGCATGTTGACGATGGAACGGGCGAGCATTTGCTCGCCGGCGACGTCAAGGCTGGCATTGGGTTCGTCCAGCACGATGAGTTTGGGTTTTCCGTAAAGAGCGCGGGCCAGGCCGATCAACTGACGCTGGCCGCCCGAAATCGTTGCGCCGTCGTCACCAATTTCGGTGTCATAACCCTGCGGCAGGCGCAGGACCATGTCGTGCACGCCGGCGAGCTGCGCGGCTTCGACCACCGCTTGCGAATCCGGTTCGGCCATGCGGGCGATGTTCTCCTGCACCGTGCCGGCGAACAGCTCGACATCCTGCGGCAGGTAACCGACATGTTCGCCGAGGTTGTCTCGATCCCAATTGACGATGTCGGCGCCGTCGAGGCGCATGTTGCCGCGGCTTGGTTCCAGCGTGCCGATGATGAGTTTAGCCAGGGTCGACTTCCCCGAGGCCGAAGGGCCAATGATGGCCATGGCATCGCCGGGTTCGCAGTTGAAGTTGACAGCCTTGACGGTCGGCTCTTCCAGGCCGGGAAAGAAAAAAGTGACGTTCTCGGCCTGCAGCACCCCCTTGGGCGGCGGCAGCGTCATGGTGTCCTTGGTCCGTGCGGCTTCCTGAAACATTGCCTTGAGGCGGATAAAAGAGGCGCGGGCCGAGGCCATGCTCTTCCACGAACCGATGGCCTGCTCGACCGGGGCGAGAGCGCGGGCCATAATAATCGACCCGGCGATCATCACACCCGGAGTCATCTCTTCTTGCAGCACCAGCACCGTGCCGACGCCGAGGATCGACAGCTGTACCAGGAACCGCGCCAGTTTCGAGGCGGCGTGAATGGCACTTGTACGGTCGGTTACGCTTTCATTGCTGGCCAAGAGGGCGCTTTGATCGCGGTACCAGCGTTTGGTCAGCCCCGGCAACATGCCCATGGCCCAGACCACCTCGGCATTGCGCGCGGCGCCCATGGTTTTGGCGAAGGACTTCTGGCTCAAACGCGAGGTCTGCTGGATCGGTCCCTTTGTCGCGACCTGGTTCATCACCGCCAAGGCGAAAAGCATCGCGGCCCCGGAGGTTGCCACGAGGCCGAGCACGGGGTGCAAAAGAAAAATGATAAAGAGATAAATAGGGATCCAGGGTGCGTCGAATAGGGTATTGAGGTTGTTCGAACTGAGGAAAGCGCGCACCGTCGCCAAGTCGCTCAACGCCTCGGTGGCGTAGCTTTTTTGACCGCGTTTGCGTTCGACCGACTGGGCAAAGGTCTCGAAGCCGAGGGCGCGTTCGAACCAGGAACCGGTGCGTGCGAGGACGCGCGAGCGGACGATTTCGAGGCCGGCCATGGTGAGCAGGGCGAGAACGGCGATCAGACTGAGAAACCCCAGGGTTTCGGCACTGCTGCTGGCCAGAACGCGGTCGAGCAACTGCATCATGTAGATTGGAACGGTGAGCTGCAGCAAATTGATGAAAAGGCTGAAGAACGCGGCCACGGCCAGCGTGCGTTTGCAGACCGCTGTCGTCTGGGTGAAGGAATTCCAGATCTTTTCGGGCATCACGTCTCTCCAATTTCCGGCCTGGCCAAATTCGGACATGACCAAGTTCCGGACTTGCCGGTTATTTGTCGCCGCTTTTTCTTCGCGGCTGCCCTTATGCACGCACAGCAGTCGATGCGGGGGTCAGGTTAGCCGAAATTCAGGCGCAACGCGGGCAAAAAATACCCGGGTCCGGCCGGACGCTCTCAGTGCCGGCGAGCGCGTGCTAAATCGAAGGCCGCGGGATTACGTCGATCGGAATACCGATCTTTTGCCAAGATACGGCTTATTTATGCGGCCTCGCGTTCACCCCACCGCTATTCCCCGCGCTATTCCCCCGCTAATCCACGGCCAAGTTGGCGGACCGCTCGATCAGCTTCACCGCCTGTCCGTCAATGTCTCGGGTCACGCTGTATTCACCCCGATAGGTGCCCCTTGGCCAGCCGGGCGCGGGGCGCTGGCGGCCGACAAAGCGGAACCACTGCGCCTTGTCGCGGTCGAGCGTGAAGCTGCCCTCGGCAACCACGCGCCCCTTGGGATCGATGAGGCGGAAGGTCTCGCGATCACCCTTTCGTAGACCCCACGCAGCCGCCCAAAAGACCAGCGCCGACGATTGCCTGTTGATCTCGGCGTCAGCATAGCCGCTGTCCAGCGCGGTCTCCAAGTCGGGTTTCACGGCGGCAAAACCACTGGCGAGCAGGCCGCCGGCAAGGTAGCCGAGCTGGTCGCGCGCCGTCCCGCTCCATAGGCTCCGATCTATGTCGCCGCAGCTGGATTCCTTGGCCAGACCGGAAAATGGGTCGATGGACTGGCCGTTGTGGCGCACGACGAACTCGACGTGGGGAAACTCGGCGAGTCCGGAGTGACCGATCAGGGCGATTTCTTGTCCAGCGCGAATTCTGTCGCCTGGCTTGACGCGCAGAGAGCCAAGCCGCAGATGGCTGTACTGCGTCTCCCAGCCGTCGCCGTGGTCGAGCACGATGCCGTTGCCGGCCTCGCGCCCGGCGATGCTCTCGCGGCCGCCCCTGCCGACATGGATGTCCGCCATGCCATCGCGTATTGCCTTGACGACGCCGTCGGCGGCGGCAAGCACCGGCACGCCCTTGCGCATGTCACCCAGGGTCGGGACGCGGAAATCGGTGCCGGTGTGACCGTCGTAGGTGAGGGGGCCGCAGGTGAAGTCACGCGCCTGCGGGCCCGGCGCCTGGTCGACATAGTTCTGCACGAAACACGTCGCGCCGAGTTGACAGGCGACGGGCAGCTCGAACAGCGGTTCGCGCGCCCGACCGGCGCTGGCCGCCAGGACGCCGCCCAGGCAGAGGGCGAGGAAAAGGGACAAACGGATCAATCGGCGTGGCATGGGGCATTTTCCCAATCATCGGGGTTGTGTGCAACGAAGGGTCCGCACGGTGCCGAACTGCGAAGAAGCCGGCGTGAAAGAGCCCCCGTCAGCTTGACGGGGGCTCTCTCTTGTTGTTTTTGTCTGTTCGCACCTTCGCTGGATTAGGAGATCTCGCCGGTGGCGGCGGCGGGGATCGCCAGACGATGCCAGTCCTTGCCGGTTGCGACGACGCAGGTGGGGCGCCCGGGATAGGTCACCAGCATGGTCCAACCGCCGGTCTCGGAAACGAAAACCTCGAGCAGGCTGCCGTCGGTGGCGATGCCCATGGACTCCTGGTTTTCCTTGTGCTCGTTTTCCAGCTTCTCCATCAGCGTCGTGTGCTCGCCGCAGACCTGGCGGGCCTCGGCCGGCGACTGCAGGGCCGCGATCAGGACCACCAGTGAGAGAACCGAGGCCAGCGCCGCGCGAAGGCTACGAACCCTGCCGCGGGTCGACCCTGCCGGCGATTTCGTCGTCTGAGCTGCTTGCTTCTTGAACATCGTTTCCTCCATTTCGCTCGCGGCGCCGAATGCGCGCTGTGTTGTCTGTGCTTGTAGACACGCGCAGGGGCGACAGAGAGGGTTAGTCGGTGGAGAAAATTGTTCGAATATTGACGCTTGGGGCACGAGGCAAAGGCTGTTTTTGGTTTTTTATCAGCCAGTTGCCTTACTGAGTTACGGAAATTCCTAGTCGCGATTCGGCGATATCCAGCGTGTCCGCAGCCGAAAAGGCCTGGACGATCTCGCTGAGATCGGCCACGGGAAGTGGCTCCAGCCCCGCCCTTAGATTTTCGGGCAAGGTGTAAAGCAAGTCGACCTCGGCGGCGACACAGCCGAATTCCTCTGTATTACCGAGGCGGTCAAGGACGATCTCGAAGTCGGTATCCGCGCCGGGAATGACGATGATTTCGTCGGCCAGGCGGCGGGCCTCGGGGGCGGAATCATTGGGAAAAACCCGAAACACCTGGCCCTGCGAATCCTTGTAAAAACAGTAGAGGTAAGCGTCCTTGTTGAGCGAAACGGTAATTTCCAAGGTATCGCCAAGCCTGTAGCTGCCCAGGTCGCCGCCGCTGCTGGACATGCGGATTGAAATTGGATCCCAAGCCTTGGCTTGCTGCTGGGCCGGTGCCGGTAGTGCCTCGGCAGCCGGCGCGCCGGTGGTTGCGTCATTGCTCAGCGTGTCCTCGTCGAGCGGCGGTTCGGTTGTATCCGCTACCGGCGGCCGCTGGAGCCCACCCGACGCTTCCGCCGTGTCCTGCGTCGTCGGAATGCCTTCCAGTTTGGTTTCACCGTCGACGCTGGCCAAAAGGTCGGATTGGGGTTGATCCGTGTCCGAGTTGGCGATTTCGGGGGTATCGAGGTTTGACGGGCTTGCCTGCGCAGCGGTTTCGGCCTGTGTCGCCATTTCGGCCTGTGTTGCGATTTCTGTGGCCTGGTCATCCGTGCCGGCCATGTAGTTGTCGAGGGCCGAGAGCATGTCTTCGACCAAGGAACCGACGCCCTTTTCGTTCGTGTCGGGTGCACTGTCGCTGTCCGCGGTGGACGAGGATTTGGCCTTGGTGTCTGTGGCGGTCTCGTCGCTGGCCGGTGCCTCAAGCGGTGCTTCGTCCGCCAAGGCCAATTCTGGGGTCGTTTGCTCGACCTCTGCCGTCGCAACCGCCATTTCGGCCTCGTCATCGCCACCAAGTAGCCAGAAACTCAGCCCGATGGCCAGGGCCAGCGGTATAACCGCGAGCAGAATCGCAAGCGTGACTGTGGATGTCGGGAATCTTCCAGTTCCCTTGGTGTCGTCGTCGCGTTCGGTCTCGCTCATGCTTTCTGCCGCCTGATTTTCTTTTCCGCCTGCAATTGGGCGTCGGTGAATTCTGGCCCCGCGGTGTGGTAGGTGCAAGCCCGGCACCTTTGAATTCGCCAAGGCCGCCAGGGTTCCATGGACGCAAAAACCTGACGAGGCGCCTTTTTTTTCTCCCGCCAACCCCTTTTACCGGCGGGCCTCGTGAGACATGACCTGAGGCCGGCTTGTCGGCATAAATAGGCCGGCTCGTCGGCAAGAATTGTAATGGGCATCGAAATTCTCTATGAAATCAGGTGACCTGATACCGGTCTTATTTATAGTTAAAGGTAGTTAATCATTAATCTTTATTAATTATTATGACAGGCCTAATAGAAACGGCATGAATCACATGAAAACTATGGATCTGGTCGAATCGACAGCGGCGAATTTGCCGACGGTGCACGGCGACTTTCAAATAAGATGCATTCAGGACGAGTCCGGAACCGACCACGTCGTGCTCAGCAAAGGCGACGTCG
>JAJFGM010000211.1 GCA_021776145.1 Kiloniellaceae bacterium
TCCACTACCGCAGCCGCCGGGCGATCCGCGAGGTCGGCAAGGCCATGGGGCTGAGTGAGGATACGGTGAGCGCCATGGTCGGCACCGTCGGGGGCTGGAGCGAGGGCGGCATCGACGACGCCTCGGTGCGCCAGGCCGGGCTCGACCCCGGCGACCGGCGGCTGCGGCTGACCCTGGAGTTGATCGCCGAGCTGCGCGGTTTTCCACGCCCTCTGTCGCAGCATGTCGGCGGTTTCGTCATGACCCGCGGGCCCCTGTGCGAGCTGGTGCCGATCGAAAACGCCGCCATGGCCGACCGCACCGTCATCGAATGGGACAAGGACGACCTCGATGCCCTCGGCATCCACAAGGTCGACGTGCTGGCGCTCGGCATGTTGACCTGTTTGAAGAAGGGTTTCGATCTCCTGACCCGCCACTACGGCCGCGGCTACAGCCTGGCGACGGTGCCGGCCGAGGAGGCCGGCGTCTACGACATGCTCTGCAAGGGCGATTCCATCGGCGTCTTCCAGGTCGAAAGCCGGGCTCAGATGTCGATGCTGCCGCGCCTCAAGCCGCGCGATTTCTATGACCTGGTGATCGAGGTGGCGATCGTCCGCCCGGGGCCGATCCAGGGCGACATGGTGCATCCCTACCTGCGCCGCCGCAACGGCGAGGAAAAGGTCGACTATCCGTCGGAAGAGCTGCGCCGGGTTCTGGGCAAGACGCTGGGCGTGCCGCTGTTCCAGGAACAGGCCATGTCGATCTCCATCGTTGCCGCCGGCTTCAGCCCCTCGGAGGCCGACAGCCTGCGCCGCGCCATGGCGACCTTCAAGCGGTCCGGCGACATCGCCAAGTTCCGCGACAAGATGGTCGAGGGCATGAGCGCGCGGGGCTACGAACGCGACTTCGCCGAGCGCTGCTTCCGCCAGATCGAGGGTTTCGGCACCTATGGTTTCCCGGAAAGCCACGCCGCCAGCTTCGCACTGTTGGTCTATGTCTCGGCCTGGATGAAACACCAATATCCCGAAGTCTTCGCCGCGGCGCTGCTCAACAGCCAGCCCATGGGCTTCTACGCCCCGGCGCAGATCGTGCGCGATGCCCGCGAGCACGGCGTCGAGGTCCTGCCCGTCGACATCAACGCCAGCTTCTGGGACTGCAGCCTGGAGCCGACGACCAATCCGCCGCGGCCGGAGGCTCCGGGATCCGGTGAGTCCCGTTTGGGTGGGGGCCGTTTGGGAGGGGGCCGTTTGGGAGGGGGCCGTTTGGGAGGGGGCCGTTTGGGAGGGGAATGGGCGCTGCGCCTCGGTCTACGCCAGGTCAAGGGCCTGGCCGCGGCCGAGGCGGCCGAGCTGGTGGCGCGGCGCGGCAACGGCTATCCCGATCCCTTGGTCCTGTGGCGCCGCGCCGGCATCGCCGGCAAGAGCCTGGAAGCCCTGGCCCGCGCCGATGCCTACCGTTCGATGGGGCTGGATCGCCGTGAGGCCCTGTGGGCGGTCAAGGGGCTGCCGGGCTTAGGACCGGCCGGCAGCTCGCGCCTGGCCGAACCGCTGCCGCTCTTCGCCGCCATGGGCGAGGAGGAGCGTGGGCCCGAGCCGGCCGTCGAACTGCCGCAGATGGCGCTCGGCCAGCATGTTGTCGAGGATTACGCCAGCCTGCGCCTCTCGCTCAAGGCGCATCCCATGTCCTTCCTGCGCCGCGGCATGACGGAAGAGGGCCGGGTCGTCGCCGCCGATCTCAGCGAGCTGGCGAACGGCCGCCGCATCAAGCTGGCCGGCCTGGTCCTGGTACGTCAGCGCCCGGGCAGCGCCAAGGGCGTGATCTTCGCCACCCTGGAGGACGAGACCGGCGTCGCCAACATCATCGTCTGGCCCGACTGCTTCGAGCGTCACCGCGCCATCGTCCTCGGCGCCCGCCTGCTGGCGGTCGAAGGCCGCCTGCAGCGCGAAGGCCTGGTCATCCACATCATCGCCGAAAAACTAGAAGACCTGTCCTGGCGCCTCGCCGAGCTGACGATGCCCGGCGCGCCAACCTTGTCTCCTGGGGCCGCCGGCCGCCCCCTGCCGCGCGCGCCGAGCGGCCACCCGCGCAATGTCAATCCGCTGCCGCGCTCGCGCGACTTTCATTGAGAGCGGCGGCAGTGGTGAAACGACGAACCACGGGTAGATCGCCCTCCAAGGATCCGCCTATTTATCTCAACGCAGCCCGGAAGCGATTAATCGCATATCCCGCCCTTGACGCGGATTCTCAGTTCCTTGCCACCGAGGAATTTCGCGAAACTCCTATTGGAACCGCGGAATCTTTGCGGCAGCCCATCGTTGCGCAACATCGAAGACGAGATACGTGCGCCTCTGACGGACGCAGAGCAGTTTTCGAAGCGGAGCAAATAGGATACCGCGGTCGCGGAGCGCGATTCTCGCTTCACGATGCTCCAGATACTGGTCTTGTAGTCCAACAGGGCGTTGCCCATGTTTTTGCCGATGAAGGTGTATTTCTTGACGTCGCCGATCCTCACCTCCCGCGGCCCGGCAATCTGCGTGACCGTTCCACGGCTGTAAACCTTCCAGCGGAATTTGTCGGGCGAGCCCGCGCTAACTGGTTGAAGGATGACCCCGTCGCCGGTTTGACCGTTGCTTGCCTCGTCCGAAACCGTGATGTTGACATGCAGATAGTTGGTTCCTCGCGCGACGATCTTCGATGTTGCCTTGAGCGGGCTTGTGGATACGAACTTAGCCGTCGAAAGGGCGACGCTTCCTTGAATGGTGATTTTGTTGAGTCCGGTCTGCAGCGGAAAATAGTCTGTGGGGATACTCGACCACTGGCTTGAGTCCGTGCCCACATGGCCGGCAACGACCTTGCTGATTTCCGCCCGCGCGGCATAGGTCGCAAAGACCGTGGTCGCAATCGCAGCCGCGCCGAATACCAAACCATGGGTCATGCTGGGCAGTTTCATCATTTTCCCCCGACGTTTGTCGTATCCTACACGGGCTGGTGTTGAGGTGACAAAAATCCTCGTGGCACATAATTAAAGGGACACAATACTTATATCTGTTTTGATATAAGTATTGTGTCCCTTTAATTATGTAGCAAGAAAGTGCGCCGGGCACAACGATGCCCGGCGCAGATAATGTCCGCGTTGGTGAGGTCAGCCAGCGGGGCGGGGCGCGGGACCGTCGGCGGCGTCCGTGGCCTTGGCTCCGCGGCTGCCCTGATTTGCCATGAACTGGTCGAACTCGGCCTTGTCCTTGGCGTGGCGCAGGTTGTCGAGGAAGTCCTCGAACTGGCTCTGCTCGTCCTCGAGGCGGCGCAGCGTCTCCTCGCGGTATTCATTGAAGGCGGTGTTGCCGGTCGCTGGCGAGTCGTGCCGACCGCGATGGCGGTGATTTCCGGAACGCCCCTTGTCGGCGGCGCTAAAATGCCAGCGGCCCGGGCCGCGAAACTTCCAACATCCCATTCGTCCACTCCACATCATGTATCCCAGAATGCCCAGGCCAATGGGCCAGAAGACGACAAAGCCGAGGACCATCGCCGTGATCCAGGCCGACTTGCCGTAGCCGTCCAGTCTTTCCACAAGTTCCATCGGACCCCTCATGTAAAGGTTATTTACATAAATCTAAACTGGGAAGCGAAGGCCCGCTTGTCAAGCGGATGATGGGTGGCCGAGGCAAAAAAGTCGGAATTCAAGGGGCCTCACGCATCCCGGTCGAAGCCGAGACCCCGCAAATAGACAAGGACGCCGGCCTCCAAGAGGTCCTCGGGTTTCATCGGCAGTTTGCGTCTGCCGGAGTCGCCGCGCGCGAAGAGGGAGGCGATGCCGTGCGCCAGCGCCCAGACGTGCAGGCTCATCATCAAGGCCGGCGG
>JAJFGM010000212.1 GCA_021776145.1 Kiloniellaceae bacterium
TAGCTTGTGGGGGGCCCACCCCACGGCGCCACGCGCTCCTTGCCCTGGCAAAAATCCGCCTCCGCCGAGACCGCAACCTTAATCTCAACAGGCCCTAGGTGGACCGGGCTGTGCCGCGGAACAGCAACGGAATAATGATGAAGAGGCCGATCAAGCGAACGAGTTGGTGTCCGGCGACGAAGGCCGGATCGACGTCGAGGGCCAGGGCAAGCGCCGTCATCGTGTCGAAACCGCCGGGCGCGATGGCCAGCCACATCTGGAAGAACGGAAGATTGAGGTACGCCGCGGCCACCCAGGCGACGCCGCCGGTCAGGCCCAGGGCGATCAGGATGCCGCCGGCGCCGGCGCCGAGGCAGGCGATCAGATAACCGCGGTCAATGCCGGTGAAGCGCGCGCCGATGGTCGCGCCCATGGCGACAAAGGCGACGGCGATCAGCGGTTGCGGCAGTCCGCCCGAAAAGACCCCGGCGACCACGAGGCCGGCGGAGCTCAGCATCGGCCCGGTGAAGCTTGGCGCCGGTATGCGCAGCCGTTTGGCGACGGGGATGCCGACGAGCGACAGCCCAAGCAACAGGGCGGCGTCGCGAACGCCAAGCAGCGGCTTGGTTGCGGAATCCGCTTCCCCCGTCGTCATGCCGACGCCGACCGCCATGGGCACCAGGATCATCAGAATGACAAGGCGCAGCGAATGCAGAACCGCGACTTTGCGGGCGTCCACATCCAAGTCGTCAGCCAACGCCATGATCAGCGACATCGCACCTGGAATGGCACAAAGCCTGGCCGTGGCTGGGTCGATCCGGTGCACGCGCACGAAATAGCGCGGCAGGACCACGAGCAAGGCCGTCATCGCGACGGCGAGTGCCGCCATCGAAATGGGCCATCGCGGCAGGAGCCGGAGCGTCTCTGCGTCGATGGTCGTACCGACGACGACGCCGAGCAGGACGTAGGCGGCGTTTCCCAGCGAAGTCGGCAGACGTTGTTCAAGGCCGCACAGCGCGGCAAGCGCGGACGCAAGTATGGCGCCGCTCAAATAGGGGGCCGGGACCGACAGGAAATCGAACGCGACGCCACCGGCTGCCGCGACCGCCAGGGTGTGCAGGGTCGCGGCGAGGTCGGCTCGGGTCAGGCGGCCGATCACGTCCCGGGGTGCTTTCGTGGTTCGCCGCTGATCACCCGGATCACCGCAGGCCCGACCATCTCGCCGTGGTTCTCCCGTTCGATCGATCGCATCCTGTCGGCACTGTCCAACCGCTGATAGTCTAATAGCAGAAAAGGCCATCGGTTATCGATGGCTTGTCTTTTTCACCTTTCGAACAAGCGCCCACAACTGATCGCGCTGCTGTCGATATCGAGGGCCC
Source organism: Kiloniellaceae bacterium (assembly GCA_021776145.1). GTDB lineage: Bacteria > Pseudomonadota > Alphaproteobacteria > Kiloniellales > Kiloniellaceae > JAJFGM01. The sequence continues at coordinate 1,359 of JAJFGM010000212.1, forward strand.
GCAGGGCGGCGAAGAGCATGGCCTGATTTGAACAGACGACCGGCTTGTCCAGGGCCGCCTCCAGACGCGCGACCGTCTCGACCGAGCGCATGTCGGTGCAGGACAGAACCAGCGCCTCCGCTGCGGGGCTATTCGCGCGTTGGCCGAGCGCGAAGACCTCGTCGGGCGTCATCTCGCCCTGGCCGTAATTGCCGAGCGCGGTGCCGACATCGGCGCGGCTGACGGTTTCCATGCCGCTGTCGGCCAGGAAGGCGATGGCCCGGTCGTTGAGTTCGGCGACATAGGGCGAGGCAAAACCGATGCGGCGGACGTCGAGCGCGCGCAAGGCCTGTACCAGGGCGCCGGCCGCGGTCACCGTGGCGCCGCCGATGTCGCGTTGGATGCGCGCCGTCAGATCGCGGTCGAAGGCGGGCCCATGCGACAGGGTGGCCGAGGTGCAGCCGTAGAGCACGACGTCGGGACGGGCGCCGGCGAGCAGGCGTAGGGGCTCGTCCAACGGTGCCTCGCCGAGCCCGGCCATCTGGGCGGAGTCGGGCACTTCGTCGGCGTCATAACCGCCGATGCGGGCAAAGTGCAGCGAGATGCCGTCCGGCCGCAGCAGCGCCATGTCGGCTTCCAGGTTGCAGTTGGTGAAGGGAACCAGCACGCCGATGCGGGCGCGTCCGCGCGAAGCCGTGGTCATCGCAGATCCTCTCTGTTGTGCCAGCGGACGAGTGTTTCCAGGGCACGTTGCATGTCCGATTCGCTGCCGATCGTGGCGCGAAGGCAGTGCGTCAGGCCGTAGCCGGCCATGCCGCGCATCAGAATGCCTTGGGCGCGCAAGGCACGGTCGGCCGAGGCCGCGGCCTCGCTATCGGTGAAACCGATGAGCACGAAGTTGGTGTGACTCGACGGCACCGCCAATCCCAGGGCCCGCAGTGCCGCGGCAAAACTGTCGCGCCGTGCCGCCGTCTCGATGCAGATCGCGCGCATATAATCCTGATCGCGCAGGGCCGCGGCGGCCGTTGCCTCGCTGGCGGCACTGATGTTGTTGGGGTTGAGCAGCTTGCGCATCTCGTCGGCGACGCTCGACGGGAAGAGCCCCCATCCGACCCGTAGCCCGGCCAATCCATAGGCTTTGGAGAGCGTGCGCAGGACCACCGTATTGCCGCGCCCGACCAGGTCGAAGGTTGCTTGCCCGGGAGCATCGGCGAACTCGCCATAGGCCTCGTCGATGACCAGAAGGACATCTTCGCCGAGTCCGTCGCGTAGCCTTTCCAATTCGGCGCGCGCGACGTGGGTGCCGCTGGGGTTACCGGGGTTGGCGACAAAGACGATGCGGGTATCTTGCCGCACGCTGGCCAGCAGATTGTCCACCGAAAGCGTCAAATCGACCTCCGCCGCCTGATCGAAAGCCGCGTCGACCGCCAGCGTGACGCTGCGGAAGAAGGCATAGCCGTATTGGCTGGACAGCACGCGCCTTCCCGGTCCGGCGTAGCAGCGCGCCAGGCAGGCGATCAGCTCCATTGAACCGGCACCGCAGAGGATCCCGGCGGGATCGACGCCGTACACCTCGGCTATGGCGGTCCGCAGCTCCGTCCAGTCCGGGTCGGGGTAGAGATGGCTCGACGCCAAGGCTGCCCGTCCGGCGGCTACGGCGCGCGGGCTCGGCGGCAGCACGCTTTCATTCTGGGCCAGGGTCACCGGTCGCGTGCCGGCCGCGGCGCCGAGGTCGGGCAGGGCATAGGGGGCCATGGCGGCGATGTGGCGGTTGGCTTCAATCATGAGGGTCCACTCCCGCGTCAAAGGCGTAGAGGTCGCGGGCGGCTCGCGGACTGATCAGGTCTTCGCCGAGGTCGCGCCGCACAAGATCGCGCCCGCGACTCTCGGGGGCGCCGAAGCCGCCGCCGCCAGGGGTCTCGAAGATCAACGTTTCGCCGGGCGAGATCCTGACCTCGCCCTTGCCGGGAAGATCCGGGCCGGGACCGTCGGCGTTGGCCAGCCGGATACGGCCGGGCGCGCCGGCCCCGCCGCCGTCGCGGCCGCGGGCGGGAAACCGGATGCGCTCGACCGAGAGAAAAACCAGGAACGGCTGCGCGTTGGCCGAGCGCAGTTCAATGCGCTGGCCGAGCCCGCCGCGCCAGCGCCCCGCGCCGCCGCTGTCGCGGCGCAGTTCGCGTTTGGCGATGACGATTGGGGCGACGCTCTCGGCGATTTCGACCTGGCTGCCCCAGACGCCACTGGGGAAGGCCGTCGCCGACAGCCCGTCCTTGCTCGGCCGCGCGCCGGTGCCGCCGTTGTGCACCAGCTCCACGGCAAAGGCCTGGCCGCCGTCGCGCGCGACCTCGGCGGCACTGCGCAGAGGCAGGTCGTACATCGAGGAGGCGCCTTCTGCCGGAACCCCTCGCGGCAAGGCCTGATGCAGGCAGCCATATACGAGATCGGGCGTCATTTGTCCCAAGGTGTGGCGCATGGCCACCGCTGCCGGCGGCTGCGCGTTGAGGATGCAGCCGGCCGGCGCGGTCACCCGAAAGGGCTCGAGCGAGCCGGCGTTGTTAGGGATGTCGGCGCCGATGATGCAGCGCAGGGCGAAGACCGAATAGGCAGTAGCGTAGTTCAAGGGCACGTTGATGCCCTTGGAGGAACAGCCGGCGGTGCCGGTAAAGTCGAGATCCATGCCTGTCGCGGAAACTGTCAGCTGGGCGCAGAGCTCGATTTCCGACTCGTAGCCGTCGATTTGCAGCCTGTTGTGATAGATGCCCGGCGGCACCTCGGCGATGGCCTCCAGGGTGCCGCGCCGCGAGGTTTCGATGATATGTTCGGCCAGCGGGTCGAGGTGATCCAGCCCGAACTCATTCATCATTTCGACCAGCCGCTTCGCGCCGGTTTCACAGCAGGCGATCAAGGCATAGAGATCGCCTTCGTTGGCGATGGGCTGGCGCGAATTGGCCTTGATGATGGCGAGCAGCAAGGCATTAATCTCGCCGCCGTCGACCAGCTTGCAGGGCGGAATGCGCAAACCCTCGTCGAATATGTCGGAACCCTCCGGACCCATGCCCTGGCCGCCGAGGTCGACGAGATGCGACGTGCAGGAGGTGAAGCCGACGACCACGCCGCCGCGGAAAACCGGCATCAGCAAGAGGAAGTCGTTGAGGTGGCCGGATGCGATCCAGGGATCGTTGGTGGTAAAGATATCGCCGGGTTTCATCTCCTGGATCGGAAAGCGCGCGCGCAGGCTCTTGACCGCCTCGGCCATGGTGTTGATGTGGCCTGGCGTGCCGGTCACGGCCTGGGCCAGCATGCGGCCCTGAAGGTCGAAGATTCCGGCCGAGATGTCGCCGCACTCGCGCACCATCGGGCTGAAGGCGGCGCGAATCAGCGCTTGCCCCTGTTCCTCGACCACCGCCAGCAGCCGGTTCCACATGACTTGCAGGTGCGTGGCGTTGAATGCGCTCATGTGCCGGCCTCCTCGGGCATCACACGGATCAGCAGAAGGTTGCCGTCGCCGTCGACCTCGGCAGTGAAGTCCCGGCTGACCAGGGTGGTCGTCTGCGGCTCGACGATCAGCGCCGGACCCGATAGGCGATCGCCGGGTGCGAGGTCGTCGCGTTGGAAGATGGCGGCGGCGGTCGGCCGTCCGGTTACGTCGCAGAGAATTTCCCGCGTTACATCGGCTTTTCGCTTATGGTTTGCGGGTGGATCGCTCATCTTCGCCAGGGGCTGGGCGAGGGTCGAAACCCGGGCCGCCCAGTTGAGGATCTCGATCGTCATACCCGGCACCGCGCGGGAAAATTGCCGGCTGTATTCCGTCTCGAAGGCGGCCCGGAAATCCGCGATATCGCTATCGCCAAAGGCGCGATCCGGCAGTGCTATTTCGATCTCGTGGCCTTGGCCGTGATAGCGCATGTAGGCGCTGCGCTGGCGCAGAAGTTCGGCGTCCGGCGCGCCGGCGCGGACGACCTCTTCGGCCTCCGCGATCATGGCGGTGAAAAGGGCGTTGATGTCGGCAATGTCGAGTCCCTCCAGCAGCGCATAACGGCTTCGGGCAATCTCGAAGGACACCGTCGCGTGCAAAAAGCCGACGGCAGAGCCGACGCCGGGATCGCGCGGGATGAGAATTCGGCGGATGCCCGAACGGCGGGCGACGCGGGTGGCGTGCAACGGCCCGTTGCCACCAAAGGCGACCATGGTGCGCTCGCCCAGGTCCTTGCCTGACTCCACCGCGTGCATGCGCCCGGCGCTCGCCATGCTCTCATCGACGATCTGGCTGACGCCCTCGGCCGCCGCCATCGCGTCCAAACCCAAAGCCGCGCCGATCTTCATCCGCAGGGCGGTTTCGGCGGCAACCGTGTCTATGCTCAAGCGCCCTTCGGCAAAAGTTTCGGGGTCGATCAGCCCAAGAACGATGTCGGCATCGGTGACCGTCGCCTCCGTTCCGCCACGGTTGAAGCCGGCTGGCCCGGGTTCGCTGCCGGCGCTGCGCGGACCGACCATCAGCCGCCCCAGCCGGTCGACGCTGGCGATCGAGCCGCCGCCGGCGCCGATCTCGATCATTTCGATGACCGGAACGCGTGCCGGCATGCCGCTTCCCTTGATGAAGCGGGCGGCGCGGGAAATCTCGAACTGGCGCGCGGTCTGCGGCCGGAAGTCGTCGATCAGACAGAGCTTCGCCGTGGTGCCACCCATGTCGAACGACAGGACCTTGCCGCAGTCCCGCCGCGCCGCGACGCGGGCTGAGAGAATGGCGCCGCCGGCCGGCCCGGACTCGACCAGGCGAATCGGGAGGCGTGCCGCCGTTTCCAGGCTGGTCATGCCGCCGCCGGCGGTCATCATCAGGATCGGACAGCCCAGTCCCTCGGCTGTGAAGACCTCGGCGAAGGCCGCCAGATAGGCCGACATCATCGGCTGGATATAGGCATTTGCGATGGTCGTGCATAGCCGTTCGAACTCGCGTGCTTCGGGACTGACCTCGCTCGACAGCGACACCTGCAGCCCGGGCCGGCGTTGCAGCAGCAACTCCTTTAGGCGCAGCTCATGCGCCGGGTTGGCATAGGCATGCAGCAGGCAGATCGCCACGGCATCCGCGGCGCAGGCATCCAGCGCGGCGAGCAGCGCGTCGATCTCGCTTTCGGCCAGGGGCTCCAGGACCTCGCCCGTTACCGACATGCGTTCGCTTATGGTGAAACACCGCGAACGCGGGACAATGAAATCCGGCTTTTCCAGGTTGATGTCGTACTGGCTGTAGCGACGTTCGTAGGCGATCTCAAGAATGTCACGGAAACCGGCAGTCGCGATGCTGGCGACGTGGGCGCCGCGCCGCTCGATCAGGGCGTTGGTGGCCAGCGTCGTGCCGTGAATGAAGCCCGTGATATCGGTCAGCGGCACGCCGGCCAGTGCCAGTGCATGGCAAACCCCCTCCAGCGCGCCCTGCACCGGGTTATCGGGCGTTGTCGGGGTTTTCGTCGTTGCCAGAACCGCGTTCTGCGGGTCGACAAGGACCGTATCGGTGAATGTGCCGCCGATATCGACGGCGAGCCGCAAGCGGGTTGGAGTGTTCATTTTTACCGGAAAGGCGACAGTCGTCAGGTTCGTCGAGGGATTTGCGCCGTCGCCCTGGGATTTTCTGAAGTCGAGGGCCTCGGCAGACACGGGGCATCGCCCCGGGTCGCGTTAGTGCACGACCAGATCACATCCCGTTGCGCGCCGGCCAATCCGCCGGTCATGTACCTGACTGCTCATCGAGGGTCCCGCCGCCGGTGAGTTGACAACTTCCCGGAGGTTGCTCGCTCGTATTGCCGATGTCAATTGCCGTTGTGCGGCCCCTCTGAGGCCCGGCTCGCCGGCTGCGTCAGTCGGTCCCATTCTATTCCGGCGGGCCCTTCTGTAGCATGCCTGGGTGTCAGTCCTTTTCGCCAGGGAGCGAAAGATGACCGAGAGCGCGACGCGGGATGCGGCGGGGCGCCGGTCCCAGTGGCCGGCGGTGCGAAAGATTGCGCGTGGCGACCTGTTGGAGGCGCTGGCCGCCGGCCTGCGCGACTTTCGCCAGGCCCCGTTCTATGGCCTGATGTTCGGCGCCTTTTATGTCCTGGGCGGTTGGCTTCTGATTTTTCTGCTGATCGCCTTCGATCTTCCCTTCCTGGTCTATCCCATGGCCGCCGGATTTGCCTTGGTGGCCCCCTTCGTTGCCACCGGCCTCTACGCCGTTTCCTACTGCCTGGAGGGCCGCGAGCCGCTGTCCTGGTCGGCCGTGCACCGTTTGGTGTGGCAGGCGGCGCGGCGGGATCTCGGCTGGATGGCACTCATAACGGGCTTTTCCTTTTTCCTCTGGATGGATATCGCGGCCTTGCTGTTCTTCGGTTTTCTCGGGCTCGAGGCGCTGTCGGCGGAATTCTCGTTGCTGGAAATTCTCGCCACACCCACCGGCTTGCTGTTCCTTGTCATCGGCAATACGGCGGGCGCCGTCATCGCCCTGGCTGTCTTTTCCTTTTCCGTCACCTCCTTTCCCATGCTCTTCGAGCGCGATTGCGACTTCGTCACCGCCATGGTCACCAGCGTCCGCGTGGTTCTGGCAAACCGCGCCGTCATGGTGGTCTGGTGCGCCCTGATCGCCGGGCTTGTCGGAATGTCGTTGCTCTCCGGCCTGGTCGGGCTCTTCGTCGTCCTGCCGGTGCTTGGCCACGCTTCGTGGCACCTTTATCGTCGCGCGGTCGTGCCGCCGGGCGAGGTCGACTGACACACCCCCTCGAGGCCCACCGCTCCGTTACCAGCCTTGAAATCCGCGGCGCCGGAATTCACACTCACGGCTCTGCTACAAGAGTCCGCGGAGCGCAAAGGGAGATCTCATGAGCGATGGACATGAAGTGACACTCGAACTCCTGGATACGATCCAGGATGCTTTCAATCGCCACGATGTCGATGGCATCCTGTCGCACTTTGCCGAGGACTGCGAATGGCTTATGGCGCGTGGGCCCTCGCCGCGCGAGGCGCGGCGCTGCCGCGGCAAGGCGGAAATCGGCCAGGTGCTGGCGGAACGCTACGCGCGAATTCCCGATATGCGCTGGGTCGACATCAGGCATTGGATCATGGGCGACAAGGCGGTCTCGGAATGGGCCGTGCAAGGCACGGCAGATAATGGCGACAAGCTGGATTTTCTCGGCTGCGACCTTTGGGAGTTTCGCGATGGCAAGGTGACCAAGAAGGACACCTACTGGAAAACCATCGAATAGGCGGCTAATCCAGACTCGGTAACTGCCTTTGCTCAGGCCGCATCGTCAGCGGCGCGCGCGGCCTTGCCCCACAGGCGCGTCACGGCGCGGTCCGCCGTGGCCAAACGCCGTGCCAAATACTCCCGGGTTCGTGACTGCTGCGGGCTGCGGTCATTGCACCACACCCACAAGGTGGCGAGAAAAAGGCCGCTCAAACCGGCTTCCTCGATCTGCCGGCGACGCCCGCCCGCGTCGAGAATGGCTGCATCGCGCAGCCATTGGATGGTGCGCGACAGGTTGAAGATCATTGGCACCCAGTGATGCGGGTGCGCGGGCGTGAGTTTCTCCGAAATCATCTGGCGGGTCATCTCGCGGTGCGGCGCCAGGGCGTCGAACCAGCCCATGATCAGGCGATAGAGGCGCGTCTCGGCCGGCAGGTCGGCGAAGTCCGGTGGCGTCGGGGCCAGCATGGCCTGCCAGGCTCGGGCGAACCAGGCGTCGGCGATGGCGTCCTTGTCGCGGTAGTGGCGTTGGATATCCGCCAAGGAAACGTTCAAACGGGCCGCGACATCGCGTAGCCGCAAGCGCCCCCAGCCGCTCTCCTCGGCCAGTTCGATGGCCGTATCGAGGATTTTCGCGGCCAAGCTCTCGGGTGATCGTCCGCGGCTCTTGCGACCTTTGCCGCTTGAGTCCATGTCCACCTCCACTGTTCAACGGGATGGAAGACTGCCCCGAGTTTCCGCCATGGCCGCCGACACAGTCAAGCCGGCCGCTCAAATCGCCGTTTTCGAATTCGCGGCATCCGCTGCTCACTGATCTAGCGGCCGCGCGCCTCGCTAGTGCGCATCCCCGGGCCTGAAAGCGTCAGGGCGATCGACGCCAGCACCAGGACCAGGGCCGTCAGTTTCTCCCAGGTCAGCGGGTCGCCGAGCAACAGGCTGGCCGAGAGAACGCCGACGATGGGCACCAGCAGCGTGCCGATGGCGGCGACCGAGGCCGGCAGGCGGCCGACCAGAGTGATCCAGGCGGCGTGGCAGACGACCATCGGAAAGACGATGTGATACAGCAGCGTCAGCATCACCGCCGAGCTGGGCGGGTCCAATCGCCAGGGCTGCTCGAGGGCGAGCGCGGCAATGGCCGCCGGCAGGGCCGAACAGCCCATCATCCAAGCGGTCCGCGCGACAGGCGCGATCGTCCATTGGCGTGACTTCAAGACGATGGTGCCGGCCGCCCAGGAGATCGCGGCGCACAACATGATGAGCGGCCCGAGCGGCGCCTCTAAAAAGGCGCCGAAATCGTCGTAGATCAGAACGCCCAGTCCCAGCATGCCGCAGCAGAGCGAGGCCAGGCGCCAGGCGTTGAGCTTCTCGGCAAGAAATAGGACCGAGAACAGCGCGGTCCACATCGGCATCGTGAAGGCGATGATCGCCGCCTTCGAGGTTTCGGTCAGCAGTTGTCCGAAGGCGGCGAAGATGTTGAAGCCGAGGATGGTCAGGATACCGGCGACGACAAGCCGCAGGCGTTCGCCGCGGGCCGGGACGAGGGACTCGCCGCGCAGGCATGCCAGTGCCGCGAGGATCAGCGTGCCGCAGCCGAGCCCGATGGCACGCAGGGTCCAGGGCGGAAGATCGCCCAGAATGAATTTCACGGCCGGCCAGTTGAGGCCCCAGAAAAGTCCGATTGTGACCACCAACGCCAGATCGGCGGCGCGGGCGCGGCTCAAACCTTCATCTCATAGAGGTTCCAGGTGGTCTTGCTCGAGAGCTTGTCATAGACCGCCCGGGCCCGATAATTGTCGTCGGCTGTGATCCAGCGCACGATGTCCCAGCCGCGATTCCCCGCGACGTCTTGCAGCTGCGCGAAGAGGACCTCGGCGACACCCTGGCCGCGCCCTTCGGGGGCGACGAAAAGGTCGTCGAGAAAGCCTATGTCGGCGCCGCGCAGCGGACTCGGCATGCGGCGAAAGTGGGCCAGGCCAACCGCCTCGCCGTCGCACAGCGCCAGGACGCCTTCCAACTCGTGCTCTAGATCGGTGATCCAGCTCCACACGGCCGCGGCGATCTCGTCGGTCATCTGGCGTTTGTAGAAGGTGGCGTAGCCGTCATAGAGGCGGCGCCAATCGGCGTGCAGCCTCTCGTCCGGCCCGACCAGCTCGATTTTCGGCATCTTGCGAGTGTTCCTTTCCTGGCGGATCTATGATCCTGCTCTCTGCGCCCGATCATTGTCAGGACCGGGCACCGTTTTAAACGGCCACTTGCCGAGTTTACACCTGGTCCACTCTTCCAGCGAGCGCGGTCCCCGACCTAGTGTCGAGCCACTAAGTGCCATGCGCCTGTTCGGCGCCCGGGCGTCGCAAGGCGGGAACCAGGAGCAGGGTCGCGACGACGCAATAGACGGCAAAACCCAGGCAGATCCCCTCCATGCTGCCACCGGCGTCGAGCACAAACCCGATGGTGACCGGCCCCAGGGCCGAGGCGAAGACGCTGAGCGAGCCGGCCAGGGATTTGATCGCGCCAAGGTGTTTGGAGCCGTAGAGTTCGGCCCAGAGCGCCGCCAGCCCGGTGAAGTGGAGGCCCGAGCTCATGCCGGCGAACAAAAAGTAGGGAAGCACCCAAAAGGCCGCCTCGGCCGGCACCAGAAGGACCAGCGACAGGGCCATCGGCAAAAGAAACAGCGGCACGATCCTGGCGGCGCTCAGGCGGTCGATCAGCGGGCCGGCGGCGAGCGAGGTGACAACGGTGCTGAGCGCGTAGACCCAGTAGCTGCCGGTGACCCAGGCCGCCGACCAGCCCTTGGCCTCTGCCAGGGTCAGGTGGTGAAAGAACATCGCGGTCATGATGAACGAGGGGGCGAGGACCGCTGGCAGCATCAGGTAGAAGCGCGCTTCGCTCAGCATCTGCCGGCGCGTGCGGTCCCTTGCCGACGTGCCGTCGCCGGCCGCCTCGTGGAGCTCGGCCAAATGCCGGTCATGGCGATGTCCGTGACCGCGCAGCAGCCATAGCGCGATAGGGACCACCAGGAGCACGGCGATGCCGACCATGGCGTAGGTTTGGCGCCAGCCCCAAAAGGCGATGGCGACGACCGCGAGGACCGGCAACAACGCCTCGGCAGCCGAGAAACCGATGGTGGAAATGGCCAGGGCCTTGCCGCGATCACGGCCGTGGTAGCGCGCCATCGAAACCGCCGCGGCATGACTGGTCAGCCCCTGTCCGCTCTGCCGCAGCAGGAAGATCGCCACGCCCAGAAAGACGATCGAGTTGGCCAGGCTCATGGCGATGCAGGCGGTCGCGAGGGCAAGCAGCACGCCGGCGGCGAATACCCGCAGATCGTAACGGTCGATCAACTGGCCGGTCCAGGGCAGCAGTAGGGCGCTGGCCAGCGTGCCGACAAGATAGAGACTGCCCCATTCGGTGTGGCTGAGCCCGAATTCGGCTCGCACCTCGGGGCCGAAGACGCCGATGAAAT
>JAJFGM010000213.1 GCA_021776145.1 Kiloniellaceae bacterium
GGACTGGACAAGGTGGGCGTCGATCCGGCGGTGGCCTCCTCGGTTTTCGTGACCACCGTAACCGACGTCGTAGGGTTTTTTGCCTTTCTCGGTCTCGCGGCAATATTTTTATTATAATCAATAAGGTACCTGTCTATTCGAAGGCGGTTTATCACATGTAACGCGCCCTGGCTGGGAGGGGCGGGAGAGGTGGACTTGGGTCGCATACTTTACGTTAACGTAAACGTAAAGTATGCTCGGGGCATGATCGAGACTTTCAGCATCGCCGAGTTGGCGGCCGAGTTCGCTGTTACGGCGCGCACCATTCGCCACTACGAGGACGAGGGTCTGCTGTCGCCATTGCGCGATGGACAGCGGCGCATATATCGCCACCGCGACCGCACGCGTTTGAAGCTCATCCTGCGCGGGCGGCGTCTGGGGTTTGCCTTGGCCGAGGTTCGTGAGATTCTCGAACTCTACAGCGACGACCAAGGCGAGGCGGAACAACTGCACTTTCTGATCGGCAAGATCGCCGCGCGCCGCGTCGCGTTGGAAGGCAAGAGAGAGGATATAGAAGCCTCGCTTTTGGACCTGGATGTTGCAGAAGAGAATTGCCACAAGCGCCTGCGACAGTTGGAAAAAGCGGCTGGCGGTGCAAGGGGGGATGAGCGGCAGGGGGTCTTGGGACTATGACAGAAGAAACCGCCAGCCCACCGACCGAGACCTATCGCGGCGTCGTCAATCCCTGGCACTGCGACCATGTCGGTCACATGAACGTCATTTGGTATGTCGGCAAGTGGTATGTCGGCAAGTTCGACGAGGCCACTTGGATTTTTTTTGCCGGGTTTGGCGTCCCACCGGGGCATCTCCGTCGCGAGGGCCGCCAATTGTTGGGGCAAGGGCCGCTGCATGGCTGAATTTACGCCAAGCAATCCGGACTTCGAGATGCGGGTGCGCGCCAGTTTTGAGCGCCAGGCGGTGATGAAGCTTATCGGCGCGCGTTTGACTCGGGTCGACGCCGGCGAGGTTGAGATCGAATTGCCCTATCGAGGTGATCTTTGTCAGCAACACGGGTTTTTCCACGCCGGAATTACCAGCACCATCGGCGACTCGGCCGGCGGATATGCGGCGTTCAGCCTGTTTCCAGTGGACGCCTCGGTGCTTACGGCGGAATTCAAGATCAACCTGTTGTCTCCCGCCGACGGCGACATCTTGCGTGCCGTTGGGCGGGTGTTGAAACCCGGACGCACGCTGACCGTCTGCGAGGCGGATGTATTCGCCGAAAAGAATGGCGAGTCGAAACGCTGCGCACGACTTAACATGACGCTGATGTGCCTTCACGGCAGGCCCGATGAGGGCTAGTCTGTGATCACTCGCGCATGCCCGCCCAGCGTCTCGTTCTGAAGAAATATCAGTCTCTTAGCCGAGGAAGCTCAAGATGATCCCGAATCAAATACCGACGCTCGATTTCGATCTGGGAGAGACCGCCGATCTATTGCGCGACTCCGTCATGTCCTTTGCCGCCGAGAAAATCGCGCCCTTGGCCGCCGAGATCGACCGTGAGGACAAATTTCCGCGCCAGCTGTGGCCGATGATGGGGGATCTGGGCCTGCATGGCATCACGGTCGAGGAAGACTATGGCGGCGCCGGCATGGGCTACCTGGAACACTGTGTGGCGATGGAGGAAATCAGCCGCGCTTCGGCATCGGTAGGGCTTAGCTACGGCGCCCATTCGAATCTCTGTATCAATCAGATCCGCCGCAACGGCAATGCCGATCAAAAACAGCGTTACCTCGAGAAGTTGATTTCCGGCGAACATGTCGGGGCTTTGGCGATGAGCGAGACGGGGGCCGGTTCGGACGTCGTTTCCATGCGGACGCGGGCGGAAAAGAAAGGCGACCGCTACATCCTCAACGGCTCGAAGATGTGGATCACCAACTGCGACGAGGCGGACGTACTGGTGGTCTATGCCAAGACCGATCCCGATGCCGGCGCGCGCGGTATCACGGCATTCCTGATCGAGAAGGACTTTGCCGGATTCTCGGTGGCGCAGAAGCTCGACAAACTCGGCATGCGGGGCTCGCCGACCGGCGAACTGGTGTTCGAGAACTGCGAGGTGCCGGAAGAAAACGTGCTCGGCGCCGCCGGCAAGGGCGTCAACGTCTTGATGAGCGGTTTGGATTACGAGCGTGCCGTCCTGGCGGCCGGTTCGACCGGAATCATGCAGGCCTGCATGGACGTGGTCGTGCCCTATGTCCATGAACGCAAGCAGTTCGGCCAGGCCATCGGCGAATTTCAACTCATGCAGGGCAAGCTGGCGGACATGTACACTACGATGAACGCCTGCAAGGCCTATGTCTACACGGTGGCAAAGGCCTGTGACCGTGGCCAGACGACCCGTAAAGACGCCGCCGGGGCCATCCTCTATGCCGCCGAAAAGGCGACCTGGATGGCCTTGGAAGCGATCCAGGCTCTCGGCGGCGCCGGTTACATCAACGAAAGTCCCACGGGACGCCTGTTGCGCGATGCGAAGCTCTACGAGATCGGCGCCGGTACTTCGGAAATTCGTCGCATGCTGATTGGCCGCGAGCTCTTCAAGGAAACGCAATAATCTCTGTATTGGCGCTCGATCGTGGCGCCCGAACGGCCGTGAAATGGCATTGTTGATGAAACCGGCGTGCGAGGAATGCGGCAAAGGGCTGGCCATGGATGGTGTGGCTATGATCTGCAGCTACGAATGTACCTTTTGCACGGCGTGCGGCGACGCCATGAAGCGACGTTGCCTCAACTGCGGCGGCGAACTGGTCTTGCGCCCGAAGCGTGACGTCGCGCCGACACCGGCGTAGTACTGGAAACCCCGAGCCCGGCGCGACCCGTGCCGAGCGGTCTTATTTGGAAGTGAGGAGGAGAGCTTGTGCCGACCCTATTGATCACGGGCGCCAATCGCGGCATCGGACTGGAATTCACGCGCCTCTTCGCCAGCGATGGCTGGCGCGTCCACGCCTGTTGCCGGCACCCGGAAAAAGCGGGCGATCTCAAAGCCCTGAACGGAGATATCGAGCTTCATCGCCTGGATGTCACCAATGGTCTGCAAGTCTCCAGTCTGGCGCGCCAGTTGGCCGGCGAGGGGATCGATATTCTGCTCAACAATGCTGGCGCCTACGGACCACGCTCTGGTTTCGGGGAAACCGACTTTGACAGCTGGCAGCCGGTGTTTGAAGTCAACAGCTTTGCGCCGCTGCGCATGGCCGAGCGTTTCGTCGAACACGTCGTTGCCAGCGACTTGAAGCAGATCGTCAACATCTCCAGCCAAATGGGCTCGATGGCCCGCAATGCCAGTGGCGGCGCCTACATCTACCGGGCCTCCAAGGCAGCCTTGAACAGCCTTTGCAAGAGCTTGGCGCTGGACCTGGCGGCGCAAGGCATAACCGTCGTCATGTTTCATCCGGGCTGGGTGCGCACCGATATGGGCGGCAAGGAGGCCGATATTTCGGCGGCCGAGTCGGCTGTTGGCATGCGCAAGGTCATTGCCGGTTTGACGGCCGCCGACAACGGCCGGTTTTTCAATTACGACGGCGAGCAAATTCCCTGGTAGCCGGAAAGACCCGGTCCACTTCGCCGTCTGCGACGGGAAATATTCAGACAATAACGAGGCCTTAGGTCATGCGGTTCACCGAGGAACAAAAACTGATTCGCGACACTGCCCGGAACTTCGCGCGGGAACAGCTTGCGCCGAACGCCGCCGACTGGGATCGTGACAGCAAATTTCCGCAAGAGGCGGTCGCTCAGCTCTCGGCCTTGGGTTTCCTCGGCATGCTGGTGCCGCCCGAATTCGACGGTGTCGGTGCGGATCATGTCGCCTACGCATTGGGACTGATGGAGATTGCCGAAGGCGATGCCTCCTGTTCGACGATCATGTCGGTGCATAACTCGGTCGGCTGCATGCCGATCTTGCGCTACGGCAGCTCGGAACAGAAGCAGCGATTCCTCAAACCCATGGCGCGCGGCGAAATGCTCGCCGCCTTTTGCCTGACCGAACCACAGGCCGGTTCCGACGCCTCGGCCCTGAAGACGCGGGCGGATTGGGACGGCAATCACTACGTCCTCAACGGCACCAAGCAGTTCATCACATCGGGCGCCAACGCCAAGGTCGCCATCGTCTTTGCCGTGACCGACCCGCAAGCTGGCAAACGCGGTCTTTCCGCCTTCATCGTGCCGACCGATACACCCGGCTATCGCGTGGCGTCAGTGGAAAAAAAAATGGGGCAGCGCGCGTCCGATACCTGTCAGATCGCTTTCGATGACCTGCGGCTGACCCCCGACCATCTGCTGGGCACCCAGGGCGAGGGATACCGCATCGCGCTTTCAAACCTGGAAGGCGGGCGCATCGGGATCGCGGCGCAGTCCATCGGCATGGCGCGCGCCGCCTATCGCGCGGCCCTGGCCTATGCCAAGGAGCGCCAATCCTTCGGCCAGGCCATTGTCGGGCATCAGGCGGTCGCCTTCCGGCTGGCCGACATGGCGACGCGCATCCACGCCGCCGAACTGATGACGCTGGAGGCCGCGGCCTTGCGCGATGCCGGCGAGCCCTGTCTCAAACAGGCGGCGATGGCCAAGCTCTTCGCCTCCGAGATGGCCGAAAGCGTGGCTTCCGATGCCATCCAGATTCATGGTGGCTACGGCTATATGAACGACTATGCGGTCGAGCGCATCTACCGCGATGTGCGGGTATGCCAGATC
>JAJFGM010000214.1 GCA_021776145.1 Kiloniellaceae bacterium
ATGCTACTGGCTGAAATAAATTTGGTTGACATAACACGTTCCTCATTCTTTGAAATTGCCGATCACACGAAGCGCGTCATCTGCATTAAGAACGCATTGTGAGCCCTTCGGTTCCCAAATTGGGGCCCCCATTATCCGCCCCCTAAATGGGGTCCCCTAAATGGGGTCGGGTCCCCTAAATGGGGTCACTAAATGGGGTCGGTCACTAAATGGGTGACCCCGTTCTTCTTGTGGAAATAGATTGCACGGGCAGGGGGGGCAAAAGGCAAGACCTGACCCCACTTGTTGGAGGGGCAAAAGGCAAGACCTGACCCCACTTGTTCGTGTGACCCCACTTGTTCGTGCCGTTTTAGGGCGCCGTCTGCCCCCTCACCCATACAAATCCGCCCGCGTCGGTGGCAGGCCCGAGGGACCCTTGCCGCGATGTTTCGAGGCCAGGGTCTGGTAGATGCGCAGCGAGCCGTCGGCGAAGGCGATGGAGACGCCGGCGAGGTAGGCGATCCACATGCGGTACTTCTCGCGGCCGACCTCAGCGATGGCCGCCTCCTTGTTGGTGATCAGGCGGCGGTGCCAGTGGCGGCAGGTCAGGGCGTAGTGCTCGCGCCAGCATTCGACGTCGTGCACCTCGAAGCGCTGGGTCTCCATGACCTCGAGCGAATGGCCGATGTGGTCGAGTTCGGAACCGGGAAAGATGTACTTCAAGATCAGGCGCTTTTCCGGGCGGATTTTGTTGAACTTGCGGGCGCTCGACTTGGCGCGCCGGGTGATGCCGTGGTTCAAGAGCAGGCCGCGCTCGCGCAGCAGCGAACTCAGCTTGCCGAAGTAGGTCGGATGGTTGGCGATGCCGACATGCTCGTACATGCCGATCGAGGCGATCTTGTCGAACGCGCCCTCCAGGCTTTCGTAGCTTTTGAGTTCGATCGTCACGCGGTCCTCGAGGCCGAGCCGGCGCACCTTGTCGCGGGCGAAGTCGAACTGGGTCTGCGACAGGGTGACGCCGTGCGCCTCGACCCCGAAAGCTTGGGCGGCGTGACACAACAGCCCGCCCCAGCCGCAGCCGACGTCGAGAAAACGCTCGCCGGGTTTCAACCTTAGTTTTTTGCAGATCATGTCCAGCTTGTCGCGCTGCGCCTGTTCGATCGAGTTCTCCCAGTCCGTGAAGTAGGCGCAAGAGTAGAGCATCTCGGGATCAAGGAAGAGGCCGTAGAAGGCGTTGCTGACGTCGTAGTGGAACTGGACATAGGCCTTGTCGTCGCGCTTGGCCCCGCCCTGTCCGGTTTCGTCACCGCCATACTCGTGGTCGAGTTCGGCCTTGTCCTGAGGCGTCAGCAGCAGCGGCAGAGCGCGCCTGGCGAGGAAACCCTTGCGCAGGTTGCGGCCGCTGATCCTGACCTTCTTGGCGCGCGCCATCTCGACGAAGGAGATGAGGTCGGTGCCCTCGAAGTCGATCTGCCCGGCGGCATAGCGGCGCATCACCGTCTCCATGGTCGGGCGCCGCAGGATCGAGCCGAGCACGCCGGGACCGCTGACGGAAATGCAGACATCGTCCCGCGCCGCCGGGCCGAGTGGAACCAGCGAGCCGTCCCACAGCCGCACGCTGAAGGGCGTGTCGAGCTGCGCCCCGAGGTGTTCCAGGATGTCCCGTGCCGCCGACAGGCGTTTTTCTTCGGCCGTCATTGTTTCGCGCTCCTCCGCGCGCCCTCTTAACACGCGGCCCCGGGCGAATCCAAGCCGCGCGGCCCCAGCCGAATCCAAGCCGGGTCCGGCGCAACGGTTGTGCTGCGCCGAAGCTTCCATGAAGATACGGGCCATGAAACTGAACAAGAACACACGCGGCGTTTTCATCATCTCGGTGACGCCTTTCACCGACGCTGGCGCCATCGACTTCGCCAGCAGCGACCGCCTGGTCGACTTCTACCTGGAAAGCGGTGTCTACGGCATCACGCTGCTGGGCATGATGGGCGAGGCGCCGAAGCTCGACCCCGCCGACTCCGTCGCCTTCATGGGTCACGTGCTGGCGCGGGTCGACGGCCGCGTGCCGGTCGTCGTCGGGGTCAGCAACCCCGGCCTCGATAATCTCGCCGAGCTGGCGCGCCGCGCCGGCGACGGCGGCGCCGCCGGGCTGCTGGTGGCGCCGCTCGCCGGGCTCAACACGGAAGAAAAGATCCTGCGCTACTTCGACCAGGTCTGCGCCGCCGTCGGCCCGGACCTGCCGGTGGTCTATCAGGACTACCCCCAGGCGACGGGCTGTCACATCTCGGTGCCCGCCTTCAACCGCCTGATCGACGCCCAGGAACAGGTCGTCATGCTGAAGCACGAGGACTGTCCCGGCCTCGGCAAGATCACCCAGGTGCGCCAGAGCGCCGAAGCCGAGGGCCGCGAGCGCATCTCGATCCTGGTCGGCAACGGCGGCCTCTATCTGCCGCAGGAACTGGCGCGCGGCGCCGACGGCGCCATGACCGGTTTTGCCTTCCCCGAGATGCTGGTCGGCGTCTGCCAGCGCTTCGCCGCCGGCGACCCCAATGGCGCCGAGGACTTGTTCGATGCCTACCTGCCGCTGGTCCGCCACGAGCAGCAACCCGGTTTCGGCCTCGCCCTGCGCAAGGAGGCGCTGCGCCGCCGCGGCGTCATCGCCTCGGCCCGGACGCGCGCGCCCGGTCCCTCGCTGACGGCGGACGACCACGCGGAACTGAGCGGACTGATGGCGCGCCTGGAGCGGCGCCTGAACGAGATGAACGGCTGAAGGGAGACGCCACGTGGAGTTCGACCTGATCGTCAAGGGCGGCACCGTCGCCACCGCCGCCGACACCTTCGAGGCCGACGTCGGCGTCAAGGACGGCCGCATCGCCATGCTCGGAGAAGGCCTTTCGGGCGCGGCACGGGTGATCGATGCTAAGGATATGCTGGTCCTGCCCGGCGGCGTCGATGCCCACTGCCACATCGAGCAGGAGTCCTCGACCCGCATCATGACGGCCGACGACTTCTATTCCGGCAGCGTCTCGGCCGCCTTTGGCGGCACCACCACCATCCTGCCCTTCGCCGCCCAGCATCGCGGCCAGAGCCTGCGCGAGGTGGTCAAGCTGGCGCACGAGCGGGCCGGCCCCAAGGCCGTCGTCGACTATGCCTTCCACCTCATCATCTCCGACCCCAGCGAGCAGGTCCTGGGCCAGGAACTGCCGGCCCTCATCGCCGACGGCTATACCTCGTTCAAGGTCTATACGACCTACGAGGCGCTGAAGATCTCGGACCGCCAGATGCTCGACGTGCTGACCACGGCGCGCCAGCACGGCGCCATGACCATGGTCCACGCCGAAAACGCCGACGTCATCGACTGGCTGAGCGAGCGCCTGCTGACGCGCGGCTACACGGCGCCCAAGTACCATGCGGTCAGCCACGCCCGCATCGCCGAGAGCGAGGCGACCAACCGGGTCATCCAGCTCGCCCGCCTGGTCGACACGCCGCTGTTGATCGTGCACGTCTCCGAGCCCGAGGCCGCCGCGACCATCCTCAAGGCGCGCAACCGCGGCCT
>JAJFGM010000215.1 GCA_021776145.1 Kiloniellaceae bacterium
TGCAGGGCCGGTGGGTAGGTCGGCGTATAGCCCGGCGACATGAATACGTGTTCGCAGTCGATGCGCTCACAGCCTGGTTGGGCGCGGACGTCGGCCTCGATGCGACTGAGCCAGACGCCCGTGACGTGCTTGTTGCCGCGCGTCGGAATCGCCTCGTTGATGCAAGTTCCGCTGCGCACCGCGACGCCACGGGCGCGCAGCGCCGCGCTGCGTGGCGTTTCCTCCGGCGCGTGCCGCATATCGACCACGGCCGCGACTTCGCTGCCGCCGTCGAGCAGATCCAGCGCCACCCCGTAGCCTTCGTCGTTGCCGGTCAGAACGACGGCGCGGCGCCCCGGGCGCACGCCGTAGAGGCGCAGCAGCCGCTGCGCCGCCGAGCCCTGCATGACGCCGGGCAGGTCGTTGTTGCGGAACTGGGCCGGCTGTTCGATCGAACCCGTCGCCAGCACCAACTGGCGCGCCCGGATCTTGTAGAGGCGGTTGCCGCGAATGACCGGTAGCCAGTTGTCGGCGAACCAGCCGTTGCAAAGCGCCGAGGTCATGACCTCGATCCCGGCTTCGGCCTCGACCCCGGCAACGAGACGGGCGCGGGTTTCGGCACCCAGGCGGCCTTCGGCATCGAAACGGGCATAGGTCAGGGAGCCGCCGAGAACAGCCCCCTCCTCGACCAGCAGCACTTCGGCGCCGGCGCGGGCGCCGGCAAGCGCCGCCGCCATGCCGGCCGGGCCGCCGCCAACGACCACCAGATCGTAGAAGCCGTAGGCCTTGTCGAAGTAGCCGTGCGGCACTGCCGGATCGACCTTGCCGAGACCCGCCTTGGCGCGCACCTTGTCCTCCCAGAAACGCTCCCAGATGCCCTTCGGTTTGTAAAAGGCCTTGTAGTAGAAGCCGACCGGCATGAAGCGCGCGAAGTGGCCCATGCGGGCGTCATTGTCGTCTTCCAGGCTGCCGTTGACGTTCTGCGCCGTCACCTTCAGCCCTTCGCTGATGGTCTGGCGGTCGGCCAGCACGTTGGGTTCGCCCGCGAGCTGCACCAGGGTGT
This sequence comes from Kiloniellaceae bacterium, assembly GCA_021776145.1. GTDB lineage: Bacteria > Pseudomonadota > Alphaproteobacteria > Kiloniellales > Kiloniellaceae > JAJFGM01. The sequence continues at coordinate 1,043 of JAJFGM010000215.1, forward strand.
TGGCGTCCTGGCCGGACATGGTGAGAACACCGCGCGGGCGGTGATACTTGAAGGAACGCGACAGCATCCAGACGTCGTTGGCGGCCAGGGCGCTGGCGATGCTGTCACCGGCATGGCCCTGGTAGCGGCGTCCCTCGAACTCGAAGGAAACGCTGGTCTCGCGATCGACGAGCAGCGCTTCGGCGAAGGATCCGACGCTTATGCGATTGGCGCCGGTCATGCCCCTTCGGCCTCGGCGAAGTCAACGCGGGAACTGAACACCTCGCTGGCCGGATAGGTCTTGAGGATCTCGTCGGTGACGGTGTGGCGTTCGGCGATGAACCAGTAGTTGGTTGCCAGGTGGCACCACCATTCGCGCACCACGCCGGCCGCGTTGTTCGAGAACCAGATGTATTCGGCCCAATCGGCATCGCTGGTGGTATTCGGGTCGGGCATCTGGCTGACCTCGCCGAAGGAGGCGAACTCCGAGATGTTGCGCGGCCCGTTGAGGGGGCAGTTCATGATTTTCATTGCGTGCTTTCCCCGGCCCTAGTGACTCGCCGCCGTGGCGCCCATTTCGTTGGCCAGATCGAAGGTCGCGAAACGGTCGAGGCGGAAGGGCTGCAGAATGTCCGGCACCTTCTCATTGGCGATGGTCTCGGCCATGCGCTTGCCGCTGACCGGCGTCGCCTTGAAACCCCAGGTTCCCCAGCCGGCGTCGAGCCAATAATTCTTGATCGGACTTTCGCCCATGATCGGGCTGTAGTCGGGGGTCATGTCGGTGATGCCGGCCCATTGCCTGAGCAGCCGCACCTCGGCGAGGAAGGGAAAGAGCTCCAGCGTGTGGGCAATGAGGCTTTCCTTGAGGTCGAGGGTCGAGCGCGTCGAATAGAGCTCGTAGGGATCGGAGCCGCCGCCAATGACAAGCTCGCCGCGCGCCGTCTGCGAGACGTAGCAATGCAGGGCCGACGAGGACACCAGCGGATCGAGGAAGGGCTTCAAGGGCTGGGTCACCATGGCCTGCAGCGGAAAGCTGCGGATCGGCAAGGCGATGCCGGCCATCTTGGCGACCACCGACGACATGCCGGCGACGGCCTGCACGACATGGTTGGCGCGGACCGGGCCGCGATCGGTTTCGACCCCGGTGACGCGACCCTTCTCCACCGTCACGCCGGTAACTTCGGTGCGCTGATGCAACTCGACGCCCATCTCCGCGGCGCGCCTGGCATAACCCCAGGCGACGGAGTCATGCCGCCCGGTGCCACCGTCCGGATGCCACAATCCAGCCAGGACGGGATAGCGCGCGTCTTCCGGCATGTGCAGGCAGGGCACCAGGTCCTGGATCTGCTGGCGGTCGATCATCTCGATACGCGTGCCGCAGAGCTTGCCGACCTCTGCACGCAGGCGGAAGGTGCGGACCGTCGCGTCGCTGTGCGCCAGGGTCAGCTGTCCACGCTGGCTGTACATCATGTTGTAGCCAAGCTCGTTGGCCAGGTTCTCGTACAGCTTCACGCTTTCGTCGTAGAACCGCACCGACTCCGGGGTGATGTAGTTGGAGCGGATGACCGCCGTATTGCGCGCCGTATTGCCGCCGCCGAGGTAGCCCTTTTCCAGGACGCAGACGTTGGTGATGCCCCAGTAACGAGCCAAGTGATAGGCGGTCGACAGGCCGTGCCCGCCGCCACCGATGATGACGACATCGTAGCCGGACCGCAGGTCCTTTGGCGCCGGAAGATCACGGCGCGCCGGATAGCCGGGGCTGAACCCGTATTTTAGAAGTCCGAAAGGCATGGGTTCAAGCTATAGGGAGAGCACAGGCCTGCGACTGCGCGGCAATCGACCATTTCACGCCCATTAGCGCCACCCACTGGCGGGAAAAAAAATTTCCCGAATGTAACCCCGTTCAAGCCCCCGAATCTAGCAGTCTGTCGGATTTGAACTGAGACTATGGGCAGCGTCGGAGCTAGTCTGCTATGAAGGGGTATGACCAATTTTCGTGATTATGACCGCACTCAGCGGTTACTTCTGCCGCCTGATCTGAGAGATTGGGTTGCCGATGACGACCTTGCGCATTTTATTGTCGAGGCGGCCGAGCGCGTGGACATGCGCGCCTTTCACGTCAGCCGCACGGGTTCCGGCAAGGCGCAATATCACCCGCGGATG
>JAJFGM010000216.1 GCA_021776145.1 Kiloniellaceae bacterium
GCGCAGTCCTCGATGAAGGAGATCGGTTTTCCCGCGCCCTTCATCGACATCATGATGTTGAGGCCGGCCTTGCGCACTTCCCAGACGGCGCTTTGGAACTTGGGGTCTACGACCTCCACCAGACCTAGCGGATAGCCAAGGTCGGCCATCAGCTCCTTCAGCCGACGCAGGTGGACCAGTTGCTCGGCGTGGTCTTCGCCGGCGAATTCCACCAGCAGCAGGGCCTCGGGTTCGCCGCGCACGACCTGGTTCACCGTGTCGCGGAACATGGCAATGTCGCGCGATAGCGCAATCATGGTGCTGTCAACCAACTCGACGGCGGCCGGTTTCAGGGCGACGATGTGGCGCGTCGAGTCCATGGCCTCGTAAAAGCTGGGGAAATGGCAGACGCCGAGAACCTTGTGCGCGGGAATAGGGTGCAGGTCGAGCTGGATCTGCCGCGATAGCGCCAGTGTGCCCTCCGAGCCGACCAGCAGGTGAGCCAGGTTGGGGGCCAACTCTGGGGCGACCGCGTTCGCCGCTTGGCCGCGACGGTCGACCAGTGCGTCGATGTTGTAGCCGCCGACGCGGCGGTGCAGACGTGGGAAACGCTTCGCGATCTCTTCGGCTTCGCGCCGGCCAAGATCGAGCAGGCTGGCGGTGAGTGCGTTCCCTCGGGCGTCCCCGTCGCTCTCGGCCGAGTCGCCGCTATCGCGGTTCAGGCCGATCTCGCCAAAGTGCTGCAGTCTGCCGTCGGCGAGAATGGCGTCGATAGCACGCACGTTGGCGCGCATGGTGCCGTAGCGGATCGAGCGGGCGCCGCAGCTGTTGTTGCCGGTCATGCCGCCGAGGGTGGCGCGGCTGGCGGTCGAGACGTCGACGGCGAACATCAGTCCCTGTGGTCGCAGGAAGGCATTAAGCTGGTCGAGGACGAGGCCGGGCTCGACCGTGATCGAACGCTGCTCTGCCTCGAAGTCGACGATCTTGTTGAGATGCTTGCTGACGTCGACGACAAGGGCGGCGCCGACGGTCTGACCGCATTGCGAGGTGCCGGCACCGCGCGGCAGCAAGGGCACGCCGGCGTCGGCTGCGATCTCGACGCAGCGGCGCAAGTCTTCCTGATGGCGCGGGACGACAACGCCGAGGGGCTCGATCTGATAGATCGAGGCGTCGGTGCTGTAGCGGCCGCGGCTGAAGCGATCGAAGAGGACCTCGCCCTCGATCTCCCGTGCCAGGCGCCGCGCGAGCCCGCTGTCGGCAGGTTCCGCCGTGCTCGGCCCTGTTTTGCTGCTTAGATCCCGCATGCAACTCTGTCGTTTGAGGATGTCGGGCAAAATAGCATTATGAATTCAAAATTCAAGGCGTTGATATGATGCATGAGATTAGGAAAAAGTCTAAACAAACAGAAAAACAACCAAGAAATGGAATTTAACCGATGAAATCGGGTCCGGTTGCAGTGAGTTCGAATTGAATTCATAATGCCATATACGGAATGCCTTGGGCCGCATCGCGGCGGTCTCAGGGGCCTTTACCGAGAGCCGTTGCTTAATGTCGAGGATCCCGAATTGGATCCGCCCCGATTTGGATCCGCCCCGATTTGGATCCGCCTGGAAGGCCACAGGCCAGAAGGCTAGAGGCAATAAATACGTATAGGAGTGATATGTCTGTGCCCAGTGGCCGCCATTTCCTGCAGATCCCGGGGCCGACGAACGTACCCGACCGGATCTTGCGCGCCATCGAACGGCCGACCATCGACCATCGAGGCCCGGAATTCGGCCGTCTCGGCATGCGTCTCCTGGCCGGACTGAAAGAGGTTTTCAAGACAGCCTCGCCGGTGATGATCTTTCCGGCCTCCGGGACCGGCGCCTGGGAAGCGGCCCTGGTTAATACTCTGTCGCCGGGCGACCGTGTTTTGATGTTCGAGACCGGGCAGTTCGCCGCGCTTTGGCAGCAGTTGGCGGGGCGCCTTGGCCTCGAGGTCGAAATGGTGCCTGGCGATTGGCGCCACGGCGTCGATCCGCAAGCGGTCGAGGCGCGGCTCCGCGAAGACCGAGAAGGTCGGGTCAAGGCGGTTTGTATCGTCCACAACGAGACTTCCACCGGTGTCACCACGCGGGTACCCGAGGTGCGGGCCGCCATCGACCGCAGCTGTCATTCGGCGCTGTTCTTCGTCGATACCATCTCTTCGCTGGCCTCGATCGATTATCGGCACGACGAATGGCAGGTCGATGTCACGGTTGCCGGATCGCAAAAAGGCCTCATGCTGCCGCCTGGACTGAGTTTCAACGCGGTGAGCGAAAAGGCGCTCGCGGCGGCGGGGGCGGCGCGGCTGCCGCGCTCCTACTGGGACTGGGAAGCCATGCTCACGGCCAACGCCACGGGCTATTTCCCCTACACCCCGGCGACCAATCTGCTTTTCGGCCTGGACGCGGCCATCGACATGCTGTTGGACGAGGGCCTCGACCAGGTCTTCGCGCGCCACGCCCGCCACGGTGAAGCGACGCGCCAGGCCGTCCGCGCCTGGGGCCTGGAGATCCTCTGTTCCGAGCCCCGTGAGTTCAGCAATTCCCTGACCGCGGTCCTGATGCCCGCGGGGCACGACGCCGATGACTTCCGGCGCAGCGTTCTGGAGCACTTCGACATGTCGCTTGGCAACGGCCTCGGCAGGCTGCACGGGCGGGTCTTTCGTATCGGCCACCTCGGCGCCTTCAACGACCTTATGCTCGCCGGTACCCTGGCCGGGATTGAGATGGGGCTGGCCGTCGCGGGCGTGCCGCATCAACGCGGCGGTTTGCAGGCGGCCATAGACCATCTCGCCGACGGTCGTCTCGTCCAAAGCCAACAAGGCACAATGAAATCCGCCGCCGCCGTCTGAAGAGGCGATGGAGCGCTTCCGAAACAACAAAGAACCATAAACAAGGGAGGAAATAATGAGACTTCTAAATTACCTAGCAGTGCTGCTGCTCGCCGGTACGTTGACCGGTCAGGCTCAAGCCGCCGAACTTGAGCTCAAGTTTGGGCACGTCGGCGCACCAGGGTCGCTGTTCGAGGCTTCGGTCGACGAATTTGCCCGGCGCGCCAACGAGAAGCTCGCCGGTAAGGCCAAGGTCCTGACATTTGGGTCGAGCCAACTCGGCAAGGACAAGGAGCTATTAAAGAAGCTCAAGCTCGGCACGGTCGACTTTGCCTTACCGTCTTCGGTGATGTCATCGGTGGCCGACGAGTTCGGGCTCTTCGACATGCCCTATCTGGTCAAGGACCGGGCGCATATGGCGCTCATCGAAAAGGAGATCGTCTGGCCGAAGTTGGCGGCGGTGGCCGAAAGCAAGGGCTATCGCATCCTGGCGATTTGGGAAAACGGCTTCCGCCATATCACCAACAACAAGCAGCCGATCAACGTGCCGGCCGACCTGCAGGGCATCAAGCTGCGCACGCCCAGTTCCGTGTGGCGGGTAAAGATGTTCCAGGCCTACGGCGCCAACCCCTCGCCGTTGTCGTTTTCGGAGCTCTTCGTGGCGCTGCAGACCGGTACTTTCGACGGCCAGGAAAACCCCTTCGCGCAGATTGCCAGTGCCAAGCTGAACGAGGTGCAGACCTACCTTTCGTTGACCGGCCACGTCTATACGCCGGCTTACGTCCTGGTCAGCAAACAACACTGGGACGACCTGCCCGAGGACGTACGCGGCACTTTGGAGGCGACGGCAAAGGAAACCCAGGCCTTCGTTTACGAGACGGCAACGAAGATGGAAGTCGACCTGCTCGGGCAACTCGAGGCGGGCGGCATGCAAGTAAACCAGGCCGATAAAGCGGCCTTCGTCGATGCCAGCGCGGCAATCTACAAGGAGTTCGGCGATTCCGTGTCGGGCGGCCAGGACCTGGTCGACCACGCCCTGAAGCTCAGCAAATAATCCCTGTCGACTTGATCCCACCTCGCCACTTCAATCCCACCATCGGCGAGGTGGGGTCTTTTCTTTTTGTGTCGTTGCGCTTGAGATTCCCGCATCCTGTGTTGAATCTGAATCACACTGAATTCAATTGTTAGCACCCTTGCCACACGCAAGGATGCTGGGGAATCGCGGGAGGCCCTTGCCGTGCGTACATTTGTTGCCGCGCGCTCGCTTTTCGAGCGTCTGTTGGAAGCCATCACCATCCTGCTGATGACCAGTCTGGCCGTCGTCGTTGTCGCGGCGGTGATCTACCGCACGGCCGGCGTGTCGCTGGCCTGGTACGACGAGATCGCTTCGATCCTGCTGGCTTGGTTGACTTATTACGCCGCGGCGCTGGCCGCCTTGAAGCGTGCCCACATCGGCGTGCCGGGCGTCGTCGAGGCCTTGACGCCGGTCCTGCGGGTGCCGCTGGTATTGGTCGCCGAGGCCGTTGTCATCGGCTTTTTCCTGCTGCTTGCCTACTATGGATACATTGTGCTGCTGGTGCTCGAGGGCGACACCCTGGTCAGTCTTCCCGAAGTCTCGACGCAAGTGACGCAATCGGTCATCCCCATTGGCGCGGTCTTGTTCGTTCTGGCGCAGCTCTTCGGGCTGCCCGAGGAAATCGCCGCGGCGCGGCGCGGCGTGCATCTCAAGACCGCCGAGGACTATGTCGCGCCCGGCGGCGGAGGGGCGCCATGAGCCTGCTTTTCATGTTCCTCGGTCTGGTCGTCCTGGTCCTCATCAATGTGCCGATCGCCGTTGCCCTGGGGGTGGTTGCGATCGTCGCCATGGTCGCGGCGCAGGGCTTCGATATCCTGCCCAACGTGGCGCTGATCATGATGGACGGCGCCACGAACTTCCCGCTCATCGCGATCCCGCTGTTCATTCTCGCCGGCGCCATCATGAATTCGTCGGGCATCTCGCGGCGGCTCATCGCCTTTGCCTCGGCCCTGCTCGGTTTCGTTCGCGGCGGCCTCGCCATGGTCAACATCGCCACCTCGATGTTCTTTGCCGAAATCTCCGGTTCGGCCGTAGCCGATGTGGCGGCGCTCGGCTCCATCCTCATTCCGGCGATGAAACGCAAGGGCTATCCCGTGGCCTTCGCTACGGCGGTGACCTCGTCGTCGGCGACCCTGGCGGTCATCATCCCGCCCTCGATCCCGATCATCCTCTATGCGGTGATGGCGCAGACCTCGGTCCTGCAGGTCTTCGTCGCCGGCATCGTGCCCGGTATTCTCGGCGGATTCTCGATGATGGCGGTCTGCTACTGGTTCGCGCGGCGCTACAACTATCCGGTCGAAGAGGTCTTTCAGCTCAAGCGCGTGTGGGCGACCTTCAAGGATGCGGCGCTCGCCTTCACGCTGCCGCTGATCATCCTTGGCGGTATTTTTGGCGGTTTCGTCACCGCCACGGAAGGCGCCGGCCTAGCCGTCGTCGCCGCACTCGTCATCGGCCTGATCTACCGTGAGCTCAATTTGGCCCATCTGCGGCAGGCCATCGTCGACGGCGCCGTGCAGACCTCGGTGGTCATGGTCCTGGTCGCCGCCTCGGTGCTGATCGGCGTCTATCTGACCGAGGAGCAGGTGCCCCAGACCCTGGCCGCCAGCATCGGCGAGCTGACCCAGAACAAGTACGTGGTGCTGGCCATCCTCAATGCCTTCTTCTTGATCATCGGCCTCTTCCTGCATTCGGCGGCGGCGATCATCCTGGTCGTCCCGGTCGTCATGCCGCTG
>JAJFGM010000217.1 GCA_021776145.1 Kiloniellaceae bacterium
CCGCATGGTCTATCGGCACTTCCCGCTCGACGCGCTGGCGTTGCGCGCCGCCGCGGTAACCGAGTGTTTCGACGGCGACCTGTTTTTTGCGTTCCTGGACCTGCTGTTCAAGACGCAATCGAGCTGGGCGCGCGCCGAGGATCCGATCGCCACGCTACGCGGTCTGTCGCAGCAAACCGGCATGAGCGCGGAGCGCTTCGACGCCTGCATCACCGACGAAAAGACCCTCGACCGAATCCTGGAAAAACTGGTAGATGCTCGCGACAATCTGGAGATTCGGTCGACCCCCAGTTTCATCATCAACGGTGAGAAGGTCGAGGGCGGCCGCAGTTTCGAAGAACTCGACGCAATACTGAACGAGGCTTAGGGCCGCGGCGGTCGACGCGCACCTGGGCACCACCGGGTTCGGCGACGGGGCCGTGCCGCATTAGAGAAAGGTACACCACTGCGTGGTGCAATTCACCAAACTGCGCCTCAGCGGCTTCAAATCCTTCGTCGATCCCACCGAGATTCTGATCGAGTCGGGAGTGACCGGGGTTGTCGGACCGAACGGCTGCGGCAAGTCCAATCTGGTCGAGGCCTTGCGCTGGGTCATGGGCGAAAACTCAGCCAAGCGCATGCGCGGCAGCGAGATGGATGATGTCATCTTTGCCGGCTCTGCGACGCGCCCATCGCGCAATATCGCCGATGTCACGCTGTTCCTCGACAACAGCACGCGCAATGCGCCTGCCATGTTCAATGACTTCGACGAACTTGAGGTCGTGCGCCGCATCAACCGTGGATCCGGATCCACCTACCGGGTCAATGGCAAGGAAGTCCGGGCCCGCGACGTCCAGTTGCTGTTTGCCGATGCGGCCAGTGGGGCCCACTCAACCGCCATGGTCAGTCAGGGCCGGGTCGGCGCCCTGATCAACGCCAAGCCGACAGATCGCCGCGCGCTCCTGGAAGAGGCCGCCGGCATCACCGGACTGCACTCGCGCCGCCACGAAGCCGAGTTGCGTCTGCGCGCCGCCGAGACCAATCTGGAGCGCCTCGACGACGTCATCGCGACTCTCGAAGCGCAACTGCAAAATCTCAGGAAACAGGCCCGGCAGGCAACCCGCTACCGCAACATCAACGATCAGATCCGCCGCCTGGAGGCCATCGGCCTTTACCAGGAATCAACGGCCTGCAAGGAAAGCCTGGAAAGCGCCGGCGCTCAGCTGCGGGCCGCCGAATTCACCGTCGCGGGGCTTACCGAATCGACAGCCGCGGCCGCGCGCGAGCAAGCCGAAGCCGCGGCCCAGCTGCCCGAGTTGCGCCAGGCCGAGGCCGAGGCCGCCGCCGCCTTGCAGCGGCTTCTGGTCGATCGCGACAATCTGCAGCGCGAAGAGGCCCAGGCCGCGGCAACCAAGGCACAGGCGACGCAGCGGTTGCAGCAGATCGAATCCGACCGGCTCCGTGCCGAAAGTTTGAACCAGGACGCCAGGTCCGCCCAGCAGCGACTGGAAGAAGAGCGCGAGACCCTGGCAACACAGGCCGAAGGCGAGGCCGAAACCCAGCGCCAGGCGGACGCCGAGCGTCTGGCCACCGCCGAAGTCGTGGCCACGCGCGAAGCCGAACTTGCCGGCCTCACCGAAAAGGTGGCCGCCGACGAAGCCCGGGCCGGCGCCCTGACTCGCCGTGTCGAGGAACTGGTGCGCCGCGCCGAACGTCTTGGCGCCCGAGCCGGCGACCTGCGGCGCCAGAACGAGAACCTGCTGCTGGAACGCGCCGGCGACTCGGACATCGCGGCCGCCGAAACGGTCCTGGCCGCGGCCGAGACCGAACTCGCCGACAACCGCGCTACCGCCGAGACGGCCGGCACCGCCCTGACCGCGGCGCGCGAGAGCGAATCAGAGGCACGCGGAAAGCTGCAAGAGGCCGAGGCGGCGCACGCCAAGCTGGAAGCCGAAGCCGCTGCCCTGACCGCCATCCTAAAGCCCAGCGAGCCCGACATGTGGCCGGCGGTAGTCGACGCCGTCGAGGTCGAGGCCGGCTTCGAGGCGGCGCTCGGCGCCGCCCTCGGCGACGATCTCACGGCCCCCGCGGACGAGGCCGCCCCGGTTCACTGGGAAACCCTGCCAGCCTACACCCAGGCGAGCACGCTGCCGCAGGGCACAGAGCCCCTGAGCGACAAAGTCAAGGGCCCGGCCGCCCTGGCCCGGCGACTGTCGCAGATCGGCGTCGTCGCAGACGATACGACCGGAAAACGCCTGCAGCGGGAGCTGGCGCGCGGCCAACGTTTGGTCACGCGACAGGGCGCGCTGTGGCGTTGGGACGGTCTCAGCGCCAAGGCCGATGCTCCGACGGCCGCCGCGGTACGGCTGGCGCAGCGCAACCGGTTGAGCCAACTTGTTGGACTTTTGGCGACCACCGCCAACAGGGTCGCCGCCGCCGCCGCCGAACACACGCGATTGCGGCACGCCGCCGAAACCGCCGCGATGGAGGAAAAAGCGGCGCGCGAGACCATGAGCGGCAGCTTCGAGGCGGTCAATTCGGCGCGTCGTCGCCATGCCGAACTGGCACAAAAAAGCGCCGCCCTTGCATCGCGGCTGACGGCAGTGGAGGAAAACCGCGAGCGCCTACAGGCCGAGCTGGCCGAGGTCGAAGGCGAGCTGACCACGGCACGCGGCGAATCCGCCGAACTGCCGCCGCTCGACGCGCTGCGCAAGGACGTCGTTGAGAAGCGCACGCAGCTGGCCGAACACCGCGCCGATCTGGTGAGTCTGCAGAGCAAAGCCGACCGCCTGCTGCGCGAGGCCGAAGCGCGGCGTGAACGACTCTTGTCAATTCAAACCGAAATGGCCTCGTGGGCCAAGCGCGGCGAAGAGGCCGACCGTCACCTGACGGAGTTGGACACGCGCGGCAGCGAAACCAAGGCCGAGATCGATCGTCTGGCGGCGATCCCCCTGATGCTGACCGAACGCCGCGATACCCTGGCCGAGCTGCTCGAGACGGCGGAGAATCGGCGCCGGCAGGCCGCCGATCAGCTTGCTCTGGGCGAGACTCGGCAAGGCGAGGCGGACCGCGCCTTAAAGGCCGAAGAAGTTCGGACCGCCAGCGCGCGCGAGGATCGGGTGCGCGCCGAGGCAGCGGTCGAACAAGGTCGGCAGGCCTTGGCCAATGTCGTCGAGAAGGTGCGCGAACGCCTGGGCTGCCACATCGACCGGGTGCTCGAAATGGCCGAGATCGACCCCGACCGTGGCCTGCCGAGCCACGAAGAGGTCGAGACCAAACTGGCGCGCCTGAACCGCGAACGCGACAACATGGGCCCGGTCAATCTGCGCGCCGAGACCGAGGCACGCGAACTGGACGAGCAGATCACCGGCATGCAGACCGAACGCAGCGATCTGATTGCCGCCATCGCGCGACTGCGCCAGGGCATTTCCAGTCTCAACCGCGAGGGGCGCGAGCGCCTGCTGGCGGCTTTTTCGCAAGTCGACGCACATTTCTCGGAGCTTTTCGTCCGCCTTTTCGGCGGCGGCCGGGCGCACCTGAAACTGACCGAGGCCGACGATCCGCTGGAAGCCGGGTTGGAGATCATGGCCAGTCCGCCGGGCAAGCGCCTACAGGTCATGTCGCTGCTGTCGGGCGGCGAGCAGGCGCTCACCGCCTTGTCGCTGCTCTTCGCGGTTTTCCTCACCAACCCGGCGCCGATCTGCGTCCTCGACGAGGTCGACGCACCGCTTGACGATTCCAACGTCGACCGCTTCTGCACACTGGTCGATGAGTTGCGGCGCACGACCTCGACGCGCTTCCTGGTCATCACCCATCATCGCATGACCATGGCGCGGGTCGACCGCCTGTTCGGCGTGACCATGGGCGAACGCGGTGTCAGCCAACTTGTCTCGGTCGATCTGGACGACGCGGAAGAACTGCGAGAGAGCGCCTGACGGGACCTCGAACCCTGCCTGCAAGCCTATCGGAAACATCCAGGGCCTGTGCGGATTTGGCGCAGATTTCAGCGACCTGCTTCGCCTTGACAGGGGGGCGGAGTCTTCATAATGTGCGCGCGAATTCGAGGCCAGCCAGGGCCGCTCAAGGGGGAATCTCGAAAAGCAGTCCGGAGGTTCGGGGGAACGATGAAAGACAAGGATTCCCCGCCATCTCTCGACGACCTAGACGATAGGCTTCGCAAGGCTCAGGCGCGACGTCCAGGCGCCAAGTCGAGTTCCGACGAAGCCTCGCGGGGCAGCGCGCTTTCGGTGGCTTTCCGGATTGGCGCGGAGTTGGTTTCCGCCTTGATCGTCGGTGTCGGCATCGGCCTGCTTTTGGACAGCTGGTTGGACACGAAACCGTGGTTTTTTCTGCTCTTCTTCGTTCTTGGGGCAGCAGCGGGGATTTTGAATGTATTCCGCGCGATGGGCGGGTACGGTTACGCAGCCGGGTATCAAAAACCCGAGGCGGCGGCCAAGCCGGCGGATCGCGCAGAAGAGCGTCGAGATCAAAGCGATCCTCAGGATCGAGATGATCGCGGCGCATAAGGCGAGCTAGGGGAAGACATGGCGGAAACCGGCGGGCATAGCCCACTTGTACAGTTCGAAATCGAGACCTTCGTGCCGCTCAACTTCGGCGACCTGAATATTTCCTTCACCAACTCGTCGTTGATGATGGTGATCACCTTGGTCCTGATTTCCGGGTTCCTCATTCTTGGCATGCGCCGTGGGGCCATGGTGCCCGGCCGCTGGCAATGCATGGTCGAACTTTCCTACGAGTTCGTCGCCAACCTCATACGCGACACTGTCGGGTCCGAGGGGCGGCGTTATTTCCCCATCATCTTCACGCTCTTCATGTTTGTCCTGGTCGGCAACCTGCTCGGGATGATTCCCTACAGCTTCACCTTCACCAGCCACATCATCGTCACCTTCGCGATGGCGGCGGTGGTCTTCATCGGCGTGACCATCCTGGCGGTGGTCAAGCACGGCATGCATTTCTTCAGCTTTTTCGTGCCGCCGGGGTCGCCGCTGTACATGTGGCCGTTGCTGATTCCGATTGAGGTGATCTCTTACCTGTCACGGCCGATCAGCCTGTCGGTGCGGCTTTTCGCCAATATGCTGGCGGGACACACGCTGCTCAAGGTGATCGCCGGCTTCGTCGCCGTCATGGGGGTGGCCGGTGTGCTGCCGTTGGCCCTGGTGGTCGCGCTTACCGGCCTGGAGATCCTTATCGCTTTTCTGCAGGCCTACGTCTTCGCCATTCTCACCTGTCTCTACATCAACGACGCCTTGCACCTGCACTGATCGCAGGCGGCGGGCTCCGACCCACTTTTCGAACACGCCAAACCATCGAACACGAAATTAAATAGGGGAACTTGAACAATGGAACTTGAAGCCGCGAAAGTCATTGGTGCGGGCCTTGCCGTCATCGGTGTGATTGGCTCCGGTATCGGTATCGGTAGCATCTTTTCCTCCTTTATCGTCGCGGTCGGCCGTAACCCGGCGGCGCGTGGCGAGGTCTTCACCATGACGATGTTGGGCTTCGCCCTGGTCGAAGCCATTGCGCTGTTCGCCCTGGTGATCGCGCTCCTCATCCTGTTTGGCTAAGCGTCGCCTCGGGCGGCGGGCTGCGACCACGGGCCTGTTGCCGAACCATCAATTGAGTCTGGTTCGCGCTCGGT